>JALYWD010000384.1 GCA_030852885.1 Chloroflexota bacterium
GCGAACCGCGCTGGCTCTTCTTCGTACGCCCGAAGGCCATCCAGACCTGGCAGGGCGTGGACTGGGCAAAGAAGTACAAGCACAGCGACTGGGGCGCCTCGTAGCCGGGGGAGCGACGGCCTGCGGCACGCCGACAGTGGTCGGAGGCACGCTGCACCGGCGACGCATCACCTGCCGCACTGCCCGCGTGGGAGTGGATCTCTATGCAAGGCTAGGCCTCATCGGCCTCCGCAAATTGACGACAGGAGTGTATAAACAGACGCTCCAGGGAACAAATGAGCAAAGGCGCAGGGACCGCAACGGACGATCCGTCCTGATCCGTCACGTCCTTATTCCCTTAAGAGAATGTGTGAAAGGGGGTGGGGCATGCCTTGCAACGCTCATTCCTCTGCTCTGACCAAAGCCGAGTGGCCGTGTTGGAAGCGCCGTTGCCATCGCCGAAGGCTTGCGGATGCCGCCGTTCCGTGGATCTGCAGAAGTTCGTCAATGACCTGCTCTATGTGCTGCATACCGGCCACCCTGGTGCAGCATCCCGCCCGCTCGGGCCAGTACGGACAATGGGAAGCGACTCACGCATCCGGATGAAACCTTTCAGGAGGGGTTTTGTGCCAGAGCAATTTCCGTCGCTTTCCCCGACGCGTCAATTTCATCGGCAGGTTCGGGTTCCCGACAGAAGACGCGCGCGCTGCTACTCGAGGCCCTACTTCAGCGGCACCTGGTTCAACGCCCTGTTTGCAGACGTTCAGCCAGTCCGTCACCAAGCACACTGAAGGCGATCCCTGCGACGATGATGGCGAGCCCGGGGAAGGTCGGCATCCACCATGCCTGACGAATGAAGTTCTGCGCCTCCTGGATCATCGAGCCCCACTCCGGCGTCGGCGGCTGCACGCCAAGTCCCAGGAAGCTGAGCGCGGCTCCGAGCAGGATGTTAAGAACCGCGTCCGACATGGCAAAGACGACGGCCGGCGCGATGACGTTGGGTAGGATGTGGCGGCCGATGATCCGTGCCGATGAGTTTCCAAGCGTCTTCGCGGCGAGGACGTACTCCTGATTCTTGGCAACCAGGATCTCTCCCCGCACCAGGCGCGCGTAGGCAACCCAGCCCACGAGACCGATACCTATGAAGAGATTGCGCAAACCGGGTCCGAGCATGGAAACAATTCCGATGACGAGGACGATGAACGGGAAGGCGACGACGACGTCGATGATCCGCATCACGACTGTGTCAACCTTGCCGCCGAAGTAGCCAGCGATCGATCCGACGATGATGCCCACCGCGAAGGTGATGGCGGTCGGGACAATACCAATGAGCAAGTTGAGGTGAGCGGCGTAGACGACCCGCGTCGCGACGTCGCGGCCGAAGTTATCCGTCCCGAACGGGTGCTCTCGGCTCGGAGGCTGCAAGGGCACGCCGAACGCATCCGGGGCATAGGGGACGACGAATGGCCCGACAATCGCAATGAGGACGATGATGAGCAGTAGTACGGCGCCGGTGATGAGTGTGCCATTAACCCGTCTTCGTTTGTCCTTGGGACGCCGCGATGAAGTGAGTTCCGCCTGAGTCGGCGTTGTGATGGCCGCGCTTCCACTAGTCATACGAGACCCGGGGATCGAGGATGACGTAGGCCATGTCGGTCAGGAGGTTGACCGTGACGACGAGCACGGCCATCACCAGGGTAACGGCCTGGATGACCGGGTAATCCCTAGCCTGAATCGAGGAGACCATCAGGAAGCCGAGGCCGGGAATAGCGAAGACCGTTTCGATGATGACCGTGCTGCCGATGAGAAAGCCGAGATTGACTCCGAGGACGGTCACCGTGGAGATCAGCGACGGGCGGAGCACATGACCGGTCACGACACGGGCGTCGGTCAGTCCTTTCGCGCGAGCGGTCGTCGTGTACTGAGCGCGCAGATTGCCGACCATGCTGCTACGCAGGCTGCGGATAAGGATGGGCGCCAGGGCCAGGGCGATCGTCAACGAGGGAAGAAACAAGTGGTGCAGGTGGTCCCGAAACGATTCACCGTAGCCACCAACGGGAAACCAGCCGCGATAGAGGCCGAAGTAGAGAATAAAGAGGACACCGAGCCAAAAGGCTGGCATAGCTAGCGTGATCAGCGACAGAGTGCGAATGGCCTGATCGATCCAGGTGTTGCGGCGCAACGCCGCGACGATACCGAGGGGTATCGCGACGATCAATGCGATGACAGCGCTGTATACGATGAGAAATACGGTAGCTGGTAGCCGCTCCAGGACAAGTGGCGCAACTGCCTGTCGGTAATAGAGCGATGTTCCCAGGTCACCCCGCACAGCGCCGATCAGGAACCGACGATATTGGGACCAAAGAGGCTCGTCCAGACCAAGCGACTGTCGGAGCTCGGCCACTCGCTCCGGCGTTGCCCGGGGACCAAGCATGTTGCGAGCTGGATCACCAGGGATCAAGTGGATCATGAAGAACGTGATCAAACTGATCCCCAGGAGAACTGGGATCAACTGCACGAAGCGGCGTCGCAAGAAGGCAAACAGATTCATTCAGGCATTGCGCATGATGAGCCACGCTAGTAATTGGCGTGACTCATCGTTCCTCAATTCCAGAGAGCCGAGCTCACTCGCGGGTCGTCCAGACCTCCCACATCCTGTAGTTGCCCGTTGGCTGCACCTTGAAACCATGAACCCAGTCGTGGAGCGCGGTGCGACTGGTCGGGAAATAGAGGAAGAGAACCTGGGCATCATCGAGACTCATCTGCTGGATCTGATGGTACATCTCCTCCCGTTTTGTGGGGTCGAGCTCAGTTTGAGCGGCGAGCGTCAATTTGGCGACCTCAGGGTTCTGATACCCCGTCCAGATCGCACCGGTGCCGCCTTCGAAATTGATCGCGTAGTTGATGATTGAATCAGGATCAGTGATATCCGTCGTGTGGTACTGGGCAAGCATGTTGTACTCACCCTTCTGGAAGTAGTCGTTGTAAAGGGTCAACTCGTCCAATTGCTCGATGGTGGCCGTGATACCGATCTCGGCCAGGTTCTGCTGGACGATAGTGGCGTACTGCTGCTGCGTCGAGTTGCCCGCACTGATCAGGATGTCTGTCTCAAACCCATCCGGCACTGACGACTCAGCCATGAGCTGCTTCGCCCTCTCAGGATCGTACGCATACGGCTCAGCGCCCTCGTTCCACCAGCGCATCTTCGGCAGGAGTGACTGGGCCGGCTCAGCATTGCCGAAGAGCACCGTCTGGATGATCTGCTCCTTGTTCACCGCGTAGTTGATCGCCTGCCGCACCTTGACATCACTGAATGGCTCGCGCAAGTGGTTGAGCGCGATGTAATCGACCCGGGACAAGGGATCAGTCAGAACAACGATGCCTTGCATCTGTCGCAGGGTCTCAATCTGGTTGTAGGGGAGGTCAGTCGCAATATCGACCTCTCCCGCTTCAAGCTGGATGACCCGAGTGTTGTCGTCAGGAATGATGCGGAATTCGAGCTCGTCCAGATAGGGCCTGGGAGCATCCCAATAATTCGGGTTCTTCTGCAAGTTGATACGGTCGCCTTTTGCCCACTCCAAAACCGAGAAGGGCCCACTGCTGTACGGCGCATTGAAGAAGGCGTCAGGATCCGCCTCGACCGGCGCCTGGGGCGTGATCGACGCGCTGTAGTGCGAAAGATCGGCCAGCATAGGCGCCCACGGTTGCGACAAGGTGATCGTCACCGTTCGATCGTCGTCAGCGGTGACGGAGTCGAATGCGGTGAAGAGATAGCCGCTGACGAGCCCCGCGAACGTCCGTTGCAGAGAGAAGACCACGTCGCTGGCGGTGAGGGGAGTCCCATCCGGCAGATTGGCATCACGGAGCTTGAAGGTCCAGGTCAGGCCATCTTCCGACGTCTCCCAAGACTCGGCCAATCCCGGCTCCACGTCCTGCGATCCGGGCGCTACCCTAGTCAACTGGTCGTAAACATTGAGCATTGTCCAGATCGACGGATTATCCGCAGGAATCGTTGGATCAAACGAGAAGACGTCGGTATAGAGGGTCATCACGACCTTGCCGCCCGCTTGCGGTTCATCCTGCATCGCCGCAGCGGCTGCCGTTAGGCTAAACGGACTGGTCTTGCTCGCCAGTGCCCCTCCAGCCAAGGCAAACGCGCCCGCTTGAATGAGGTGGCGGCGGGATATTACCCACTCTTCCCACTGCCGCTTGGCCAGGTCGTCCATGCTCTGTCGTCGGGATCCTCTGTTGCTGCTCATCTCATGCTCCATAGGACGCACTCCGCGCGAAATCACAACCGCTCGCGCGTTACTGGCGCTTGTCGCTGAATCGTCATCCTTGGCAATGAAAGTTCTGAAAACTGATCCTAACCGAGATGGACACAGAGGGCAAGGGTTGCCAGGTCAACGCCTGAGGTTGAGTACCGTACGGAGTCAGGAATCTCCTGTCGCAAGCAGCAACGATGTCCTCCACAAGGCACATCACCAACTGCAATCCGGTTCTACGTGCCGTCCTCTCGCGAAAGGCAAGCGGAATCCCGGACCGCTGTGCTGCTATGCCCATATGTATATGGAACATTCACCTTGAAAGTTCGACATTTCCTAATAGAGATCGGTAGCGCTTTCGCGGAAACATCTCCGTCAGCGGCACCCCTTCCCAATTCAAGCTACGATAGCGTTCCAAACGTCACCTGTGAGGAGAGGAGATGTGAAGCCCGATGCGCGTATTGATCTCGGCCGATTGCGAGGGCGTCACCGGCATCACCAATACCAATGAGTTGATGTTCGGCCGCGTGCACTACGAGTTCATGCGCACCATGATGACGGACGATGTGAACGCCGCCATCGAGGGTGCGTTCGCTGGCGGAGCTACCGAAGTCGTGGTCAACGATGCGCACTGGACGATGACGAACATCCAGATC
>JALYWD010000387.1 GCA_030852885.1 Chloroflexota bacterium
AGTGCCTGGTTGATGACCAGGGTGAGTTCTATTTTCTCGAGATGAACACCCGCCTGCAGGTGGAACACCCGGTGACGGAAGAGGTCACCGGCGTTGACCTGGTGCGCGAGATGGTGCGCATCGCCGCGGGCCTACCCATGTCCGTGCCGGAACAGGGGATAGCTCCGCGCGGTCATGCAATCGAGTTGCGCATCTACGCCGAGGACCCGACGCGGTCGTTCATGCCGTCGCCAGGAACGATCAGCGACATGGTTGTGCCTGAGCTTGCTCACCTGCGGGTGGATACCGGCTTCCGCAGCGGCTCAAAGGTGACCGTGTACTACGATCCGATGATCGCGAAGCTCACGGCCTGGGGCGCCGACCGCGACAGCGCCATAGCGACGCTAATGCAGGCGCTGGACTCCGCGCAGATCACTGGGGTCAAGACGAACATGCCATTCCTGAGACGGCTCCTGGATCGCGAAGAGTTCCGGACCGGGCAAATCCACACGCGCTTTGTGGATGAGCACCTTGCGTCGATCATGGCGGATTGAGATACGTGCGGGTGACGAGCACGCCACCCGGGGACCTACCGCATCGGCGAGTGTCTATGGTTCAATCCCCACTCTCCACCTAAGTCCGAGGTGAATTGGGGGAGTCCAGCAGGTGAAGAACTGGCGCACGACATTCCTTCTCATGTTCATCTGTCTCGGATTGACGTTTCCCGCTGAGCCCGTCGAGGCGGCCTTCACGTTCTCGGAACCTGGCTTCTCTGACTTGCCGGCCATGACAGACGTGCCATCACCGACCGCCATCGCCTGGCTGCCGGACGGGACCCTGCTCGCCACCGGGCAGGCGGGACAGGTCTATCGTGAGAACGGCACAGGCGGATCCAGCAGCATCCTCAACTTAACGAGTTCTGTCTGCTCGGGCGGCGAAATGGGTTTGCTGGGCCTGGCAGTCGATCCGGCGTTCGGGCCGTCACGTCAGTACATCTACCTCTACTACACCCACAAGCGTGGGTCAGGGTGCAACGAGGCCAAGGATCGCGCGAACCGCGTTTCGCGCTTCAGCATGGTCGGCGGCAACCTGGTTCCATCCAGCGAGCGGGTCCTGATCGACAATATCGCCGCGAAGGGCGGAAACCATAACGGCGGTGATCTGCAGTTCGGCCGAGACGGGATGCTGTACGTCTCAGTCGGCGACAGTGGCCGCGACCTCAGCACGGGTGAGGGGCAGAACGGCAACGGCAACGCGCGGCGTCTCGATCTCTTGAACGGCAAGATCCTGCGCGTGACGCCGGACGGCGCTATTCCTGCTGACAACCCGTTCGCGGGCTCGGGATCGACCACATGTGCAGCCACAGGGCAAGCGCGCAGTGCAGACGGGGGCGTACACGCCGAGAAGAAGGGCAAGAAGAACAGGAAGGCGAAGAAGCGCAAAAGGGCGAAGAAGCGGAAGCAACGGCGAGAGCGGCGAAATCAGAACCCTCCCAGCGCGTCCATTTGCGGCGAGATCTTCGCCACCGGGCTGCGCAATCCGTACCGCATTGCTTTTGACCCCGATGACAACTCTGGACCACAGCGCTTCTTCATCAATGACGTGGGCGGCGGGGCCTGGGAAGAGATCGACGACGCTGTCGCGGGGGCGGACTACGGCTGGAACCTGCGCGAGGGTCCCTGCAAGGTGGGCTCAACGAGCAACTGCGCGCCGGATTCCCGGTTTGTGGATCCTGTACATGCCTACAAGCACAGCACTGGTTGTCGCACGATCACTGGCGGAGCATTCGTGCCGAGCACCAGCAACTGGCCAGACGAATGGCGAACCAGGTATCTGTATGCTGACTTCATCTGTGATCAAATTTTCTGGATCGCTGAAAACGATCCCACTGTAAGGCATGAGTTTGCGACCGGAGAGGCAGCCACTCACCTCGCGTTCGGTCCGGACGGAGCGCTGTATTACACCGCTTTGGGTGACGGACAGGTGCGTCGCATGATCTATACGCCGTAGCAAGCCGTAGAAAGGGACTCGCGGCGGGGTTGCCGAAACGCGGGAACCATGGCCATGCGTTAGCATGATGATGGTCCCGCGACTTATCGGCCTGCGCGTTGGAGCGCAGTTCGCCTCAGGATCGACCGATGTTGCAACGTTCCGGCCAGCGGTCCACGCTGGCGCTTGTCCTCGTGCTGGCATTGGTGCTCTTGCCATTAGCTGGCGGTATTGTCCGCGCCTGGCAGGAAGGAGAAATCTTTTCTCCTGCCAGCGGCCACGCGCAAGTCATCGCCCAGGGGGTGGGAGAGCTTCCTCCAGACGCAGCCTGGCGGGTCGTGTTCCACTCGGTGGCGCCCGGCGCACCGGTGGACCTTCCTCCCGGAGGAGCGGGTTTCCTGCTGACGGATACGGGCGGCGTGGTTGCGACGGTCGCGGGCCAGGAAACGCTGCTGGCCCCGGCGGAAGCGGCCTTTGTTGACGATGCGGAGGGTTCCCTGACCGCGATCGGTAACCGCGCGGCGGGTGTCTTCACCGTCAAGGCCGTGGCCGCTGATCAGGCAGGGGATACGGGATCCGGCATCGCCGTCTTCGCCAGCGATCCGTTTGCCGGACCGGCAGGAACCCGAGATCTCGATCTGGTGCGTGACCGGCTGGAGCCGGGCGAGTCCACAACCGTTGTTGGGGCGCAGGCGCCCGTGCTCGTGCTTGTGACACTGGGGTCGGTAAGCGCGCAGGCTGCTGATGGCACAACCGCTGATCTGCAGGTCGGCGAGGCCGCGACGCTTGGCGGTGACGTGGTCATCACGGCAGCCGGACAGGCGCCAGCCACGTTCGTGGCGGCAGTGATCGGCCGTGAGGTTGGTCTTCCTTCGGCCGATGCGACTCCGGGGGCCTCTCCCGTCCCGAGCGCAGCCGGCTCGGTTCAACTCGCGGTCCATGCGTGCCCGGCGGACTTGCGGCCGCGTGATGCCAGCCCGGAGACATGCCCGCTGGATCAGGCCGCGGCGCTGTTCGAGCTTGTTTCTCAGGCGAGTGGCGAGGACCTTGGCCCATCGCGTGAGCGAGATGGCTTGCCAACCTGGAGTGGCCTCGCGACCGGAGACTACATCCTGCGGGCCGCGGAGTACGGCGCAGGCTTCGGCCGCTTTGCCGTGCGGGGTCTCCAGGCCGCGGAGGGCACAGACGGCGTGATCGTCCCGGTGACGGCAGAGACGCCGAATCAGCGCCTGGATATCTTTGTCCTGGCCGGGAGCCGTGCGGCGAATGGCGCGGCTTCCCCGACTCCCGTCGCGAGCGACGATGCCCGGCCTGCCGCGACGGTTGCGCCAACATCGACTCCCGGTGCGACCCAGGGTTCGTCGGTCATCGAGATCGAGTCTCCCGAGGCAGGCCAGGAGACGGCAGCCAAGCCACCAGCCACCACTCCGGCGGGACCCACAGAGGTTCCCTCGGTGATCACGATTGAAACCCCGGTGCCCGGCGCTGAGCCGACCGCGACGCCACGACCGAACCCGATCTCGCGCTCAACTGCCTCACCGACGCCGCGACCGCTGGTGACGAGTACGGCAGTCGCACAGCCACGCACCGGGACGGTTGAGGTACGGATCTTTGGCTGCAATAACAGCATTGGTGAGTTCAACCCGGCAAATTGCGCCCAGGCTGCGAGTGGTTTCGCTGTGCAACTGGTGACGGCGGACGGCGACGTTATCTCCCAGGACCAGGCCGAGATTTCGGCGGATGGCACGGTGACCTGGAAGGGGCTGCCGCTGGAGAACTTCCTGCTCCAGGTGCCGACCATGCTCTCGGGCGCCGCCACCTATTACGCGCCGAACCTGGCGCTGGCGGACAACGGTGCTGGGTACATCGTCAGCATCAGCCGTGACGCGCCCGTGGCGAATGTCGATGTCTTCAACCTGCCGCCCGCGCCGACGCCGGTTCCGACGTTGGCGCCGACGGTAAGCGCTGCGGCCGACACGGACGGCGACGGCCTGCTGGATGTCGATGAGGCGGTCTACGGCACGGACCCAGCCATCGCGGACTCCGACGCAGATGGTGTTCTGGATGGCGCGGAGGTCGTGGCAGGGACCGATCCGCTTGTGGCCGATGCCGCGCCGGTGGCAGAGATCGATACCGACGGTGACGGCATCCTGGATGCCGATGAGGCCGTCTTCGGGACTGACCCCAACGTCGCTGACTCCGACGGCGACGGCTGGCTCGATGGCGATGAGGTCGTCATCGGAACCAGCCCAATCGACGGTGGGAGCTTCCCGACAGAGTAGGAGTGGCTGTGTGCGCCAGCGCACTATGCGCTGGAGCACACCTCCCGGATCACCTCGACGGCGGTGGCGCAGTCTTCGCGCGAGACATCGAGGTGCGTGACGGCACGTACGACGCTAGACCCGTCGTAGCCTCCACCCGCGCGTACGCCGCGTGCCACCATACCTGCTTCCAGTTGGGCTGGTGAAACGCCGGTCTCGCTGATATCGAAGAAGACGATGTTGGTCGGCGTGGTGTCATAGACGAGCTTGACGCCGGGGATCGTCGCGAGGCCATCCGCCAGGAACTGCGCGTTCGCATGATCCTCGGCCAGCCGCTCGACGTTGTGCTCGAAGGCGTAGATGCCAGCAGCCGCGATGATCCCGGCCTGCCGCATCGCGCCACCCAGTGTGTGCTTCAGCAGGCGGGCCTTCTCGATGAACTCGCGATCCCCGGCCAGGACGGCTCCGACCGGCGCGCCGAGTCCCTTGGAAAGATCGATCCACACGGAGTCGGCGTACGACGCGAATGTCGATGCCGGAATACCCGCGCCGACCGCCGCGTTCAGTAGCCTGGCGCCGTCCATGTGCAAGCGCATGCCATGCTCATCAACGAGCGTACGCAGCTCCGCCAGGCGCTCCAGCGGCCAGATGGCGCCACCACCCCGGTTGGTCGTGTTCTCAACCGAGATGAACGCCGTGCGCGCCGCGTGGGTGCCACCCTTGTTGATGAGGGGCCGTACTTGATCGGCGGTGTAGATGCCTCGCTCACCGTGGATGGGGCGCAGCATGGCGCTTGCCAGCCAGGCCGGGCCGCCCGTCTCGGACTGGTTCGGGTGAGACCACCAGTCCAGGATCACGGCCTCGCCGCGGTTCGCATTCAGGCAAAAGGCGATGGCGTTGCACATCGTGCCGGAGGGCAGGAAGAGCGCTGCGTCCTTGCCGGCGATCTCCGCCGCCATCTCCTGCAGGCGGTTCACCGTCGGGTCTTCACGCAGTTGTTCGTCACCGACTGGCGCCGCGGCCATGAACTCGCGCATGGCTTGTGAGGGGCGAGTCTGGGTATCGCTCGAGAGATCGATCAACTGAGGACTCCTCCAGATTTCCAAATCGACGATGATCAGGCGCTACGCGAGCTGCACCGCGCTACCAGCGGATGCACGGACGATGGCTTCGCCAACCCGCAGGCCGGCGATGGCATCCGCGACGGAAGTAGTTGTTTCGGGCAGCTTGTGCCGAACGCGCTCGATGAAGTGTGCGTCTTCAGCCCGCAGGGCCCCGACAACGGCTCCGCCCAGTTCAGGCCAGAGCCCAGTCTCGGGAATGGCATCGTAGGTGCTGGTCCAGAAGGACAGCGGGCCGTCCAGCAGCCGGATGCGGCTGCTGCCCTGTGTGCCGATGACCTCGATCTCAGCGTCAATGGTGCCGCGCCAGGTCGGGGTTACCACGTTTGCAGGTGCGCCGTCCGGCACGAACCAGCTTGACTCGACGATGCCGATGGCGCCGTTCTCGAACTCCAGCAGTGCCCAGGATCCATCTGGGTAGATCATGCCGGCGCGGTTGCGCTCGATGGCCTGCACGCGGGTCACCGGGCTTTCGAGAAGCCAGAGCAGCAAGTCGATGTCGTGGATTGATGTCTCCTGCACGGGGTGCGCACGATCACCGAAACTGGGGAACCAGGCGCGGGAGCAGTTGCGCTTCGTACGGATTGAGACGATCTCACCGAGACCACCCCCGGCAATCTCCGCCTTCAGCAGGGCGTGCTGGACATCGAAGCGGAGGACGAATCCAACCTGTAGCGGCAAGCGTGCAGCAGCGGCCTTCTCGGCGACCTTCTCGGCCTCGGCGGCTGCCAAGGCGAGTGGCTTTTCGACAAACACCGCGACCCCTCGCTCAAGCGCGGCCAGGGCCTGCTCCGCGTGCAACGGTTCAGGTGAGACGATAAACAACGCGTCGATCTCGGCGTTGGCCAGCAAGTCCGCGACATCCCCGAAGCCCTTGAGGTGGGGATGTTGCGCTTGCAAAGCCGCTACTTCCTCCAGCACCGGATCACAGGCAGCGACCAGTTCGACTCCCGGGAGACTGGCCAGCACGGAGGCGTGCAGCTTCCCGAAGCGCCCTATGCCGGCCAGACCTACGCGCACACTTTGCGAAGCACCCATTCCCGTACGGTTCCCCCTCTACGTCGACATGCACCCCG
>JALYWD010000426.1 GCA_030852885.1 Chloroflexota bacterium
ATGCGCGCCATTTCGATGCCCTGGCCAGGGCACTCACGGTCACGAACTCCCGTCGCTGGCTCCTCGCGCTGCTCGCTGCATTGCCGGTGGTGGGCGGTCTCTCGGGCATCCTGAGCCCCGAGGAAGCTGCGGCAAGAAGCCGGCGCAAGCGCCGGGTGAAGCGGCACAAGCACGGCAAGGGCCGGCGGCGAAACTCGAACAAGCGCAAGAAGCGCACATGCGTTCCCACTTCCGTCGCGCAGACCTGTGAGGGGAAGTGCGGACGTGTGACGGATAATTGTGGCAAGCCAGTGGACTGCGGCGCCTGCCCCGAGTGCGAGACGAGTGCCGATTGTGAGATGGGCCTGGTCTGTGACGCGGCTACCCATGCCTGCCGGAGTTGCGTGACGAAGCTCGAATGCGCTCCAATCGACCAGGCTGGAAACCGATACTGCCAGCCGCTGTTTGACGGTTCCGGGCAATCGCGCTGCGTCAATATGCAGGAGTGTGATTGCCTAGGCACGTGCGCCGAATGCACCGCCGACCAGATTTGTACGCATCAGGGAGGCGCTGCGTGCGACGGGAAAAACCTGTGTTGCCCGCCCACTCCTGCACTGTAGCCCTGACCGAAACCAGCCTGCCGGGTGCGAAGGCCGGCGAATAGCTGACGCGGGCGAACCACAAAGACACGACGAGGGCCCGGAGCAGTTGCCCGGGCCCTCGTCTGTCAGGTGCGTTTACCAGCCCCAGGCGCTTTCCGGCAGCGGCTCACCTGTCAGGAACGGTACATCCATGCACCAGTTCTGGCGGCGACGCATCAGGGCCTGGGAGATCACCGGCAACAGGGTTTCCAGGCGGACTGGTCGCGCCAGGACGGCGGTCGCGCGGGAATAGACGCGTACATCTCCCTCGGCGACATAGGCGCCGTCGCCGCCATAGACGATGATCGGCAGACCAGGCTGCAGCAGGCAGTCTGTAACGTCGCGCACCACGTGCCAGCTCGTGGTCTGCCCTCCGGGCGCCAGGTCAATCACCAGCAGATCAGGGCGGATCTGGGCGAGCGCCTGAGCCGAGGGGGAGGCAGGCGTGTGGTGAACGCGGTACCCCTCCTTCTCGAGCGCCGGCCGTAGCATCTCGACGGTGGACGAATCGTCTTCAACGAGCAGAACGGTCACGGAGTCGTGCAACGCGTCCATGGTGGACCTCGGTGGTTCCGTGCGGAACCGCATGCGGTTGGGGCTGCCGTCCGCGGGCCGGGCGACTTTCAACCTGACGCTCTCAGCGTATGCGCTGTGAGATCACACGGTGTGATCTCGATACTTGCCTTTCATTCCTGAAGGCAAGTTCGGTGCCAGAAGACACCCTGGCACAGGCCGTGACCTACTGATTCAACCGCAAGCGTTGCGCCAATGTCCACATTGACTAGTGCTTGTTGTACGTACACGCGTTGCCTTTGGATGTGTCCGTCAGGAACGCCCCGTCGCCAGCACGCTCGGCCCTGCCGGACGGCGGATATCCCGGCCATCCATGCGATCCAGCCAGCGCTGCGGCTGCCTGATTTCGGCCATGGTCGGCAGCGAATCGGGACCGTCCCAGACCCGCCGCGCGAAGTCATGGCCACGCGCCTTGACGACGACATCGATGAACTCCTCGCCGAGCCGGTACTGCTCCATCTTCACGTCCAGGCCGGTCAGCTTCGCGAGCAGGCGATCTGCCTGGGTGCGGTTCTGCTGCCGTTCCGAGAAGCGGCGGGAGATCAGCTCGTAGTTCGGGAGGAGCGTGCGGCCCACGGCGTTCATGACGTGGTTGGAGTACCCCTCGATGATGCACATGGTGGCCTGCATCTCCGTGAAGAGCTGGCGCTGCTCGGCGCTCATCACCGATTCGAGCCAGCTCCCGGATTCGCCAGTTCCCTCACGCATGCGTTCCACGTACGTGCGCAGCCCGCTGAACCCGGTGGCGCGCAAGTGCTGGGCATCCTCCTTGAGGAAGCCGAAGTAGCGCTCCAGCATGGCGTTGAAGTGCTCACGCAGCCACGGGTGCGCCTCGAACTCGAAGGCGTGCGTCACCTCGTGCAGCGCCAGCCACATGCGGAAGTCGTTGCGCGGCAGGCCCAGGAGTTGTTCGGCGGCGCGAATGTTCGGCTCGACGTAGTACAGCTTGCCCGCGCTGACTGGCTCCCGCCCGAGCAGCGTGAGGTCGTACTGGCCCAGCACCTTGCGCGCCAGGTAGCCGAGAAGCAGGCCCACTTCCGCGCTGAGTACCTTCTGGTTGACCGTTCCCATCATCTCCGCGGCCACGGTGCGGTTGGCGGCGTCGCCGAGCAGGTTCAACCCTTCCAGCGGGGCGAACATGGCCTCGAAGGCGTCAATGTTGGCGTTCACCCAGTCGACGCGGTCAAACGCGAAGGTGCGCTCCGGCGCGTCCGGAAGGGTGTCGCCGGTGTAGGCGCTGACGATGGGGACGCAGCGCCGGACGAGCTCGCGGAACTCGGCATCCAGCTTGCGCCGCTCCGGCATGGAGAGCACGTCTTCGCGGGACATGGAGACGGCGATCTCGCGCGCCTGGCGCCAGTCCACGAGGGGCCGCGCTTCGGTTTCGGGCCGGGTAGCTGGCATCTGGCGCAGGCGGTTCCCCGCCCAGGCGCCGGCAGCGGCGGCGATGACAATGGTGGTGGCCAACGCCTTGCGGCTCGGTATGCGAGTGGTGGGGCGTGCGCCCGGGGCAGCAGCAGGGGACATGTAGTTTATGAGTCCTTTCCAGAGTGCGCGCCATGCCTGGAGCACGGCGGATCCTGCGCTGAAGCGCAGGCATCTATGCGCTGGGAACGTTGCCTACCCGGTGCCGGTTCCCCGCATGGTGGTGTTGTAGGACGGTGCGAAGGAGCTGGAGAAGCTGTCTTCCAGGATGACCTTGTCGCCGTCGTAGACCGTGCGGTCGATGCGGACATCGAACCCGTCGCGCGCGGATTCCACCAGCCGTTCCTCGCCGAGGGAGAATTCTGGCGATTCCGTGTAACGCATGGCGTCGTCTGGGTGGACGATGTTTTCCATTTCCGGCTGCGGCACTTCCACGCGCCACCCTGGGTTGGTGCCGATGATGCGCGCGTAGACGTCGGTGCCGTCTGGAATCAGGACCACGGCCAGCCAGTGCTCGGTGGTGTTGCGGAACTTGAGGTCCAGGCGCCAGTCCGGCTCGATGTTGACCATGGCGTCCAGGCCGGGCAGGCCAGCCGGAGCCTCGCCATAGGTGCGCAGGTAGTAGGGGTGCTGGTAGCGCTCGACGATGGGCAGGCCCGCCCAGAAGGCAGCCTGGAAGAGCGTGGTCGAGACCTGGCAGATGCCGCCGCCCACGACGGGCGCGGTGGTGAAGCCGCCCGCGCCATCGTCGATGATCCCGTAGCCGGTGACAAAGCCTTCGTCCTCGGTGATGAGGCCAATGCTGTCCGCGTAGGAGAAGACCCCGCCGGGAGGCACCAGCCAGCCGCTGATCTTGCCGGAGGCCAGTTCCACGTTCTGGCGGCGGGCATCGCTGGAATCACCGTAGTAGGTGCTGGCATCGGCCAGGATGTCATTGCCGAGCGTGATGGCCGCGCCGTCCGCCCCGGTCCACTCCGGAACGATGGTTTCCACCTTCAGCGTGGCCTGGGGCGTGCCGCTGAGGAACGCTTTCGTCACGGTCGCCACGCCGCTGTCCAGGTCCAGCCCGCGCCCGGTGATGTCTGGTTCAGCCAACTGGATGGCGCCATCGGTGATGCGCCAGCGCGCATCCCGCGCCACGATATCGAAGCCGGCGGCGTACTCACCCAGGTCCTCACGCACGAGTTCCGGGTCCAGGCCGAAGACGAACGGCTCATCCTGGCCGGGACGGGTGTGAATGGTGAGGGCTTCCAGCAGGTCGCCCCGGTCCAGTTCACCCTTGCCGCCATTCCAGGAGAGCGTGATGCCCGGCGTCAGGAGATCTTCGCCGTGTTTCACGGCGGCTGCGGCCATCGCATCGCTGATCTGCGGCGCCGTGTGGGTGATCACCAGTGCGGCGTCATCCTTGCCAGTCAGGATGGCAGTGGCCAGCGCCGCCGTCGAGGCATCAATATCGACGCTCGCGGAATCGACAGAGGACACCACGGCCAGTTTGCCGCGGTCATCGACCGTGATCCCGGCGTCCGACGCATCGCGGTCTATCTCGGCTGCAAGCTCCGTCACCATGGAGCGGAGAGGGCGCTCATCGACCGAGAGCGTCTGTGTTGCGGGATCAACGCTGAGAAGTGGCTGCAGGTTCGCGGCCGGTACATGCCAGGTGGAGTCGTCACCGGTAATGACGAGCGGGGCATCAACGGCGGCGAGTACGGATGGCAAGGCCGGGGAGAGGTTCGCGGACGTAACCGAGGGCGCCGCCGCCTCGGTGAAGAGCGTGACCGGGTCGGTCGAGAAGCGGGAGATGCGGTCCGCCAGTTCCGCATTGGTCGCGGCGTAGTTCAGTTGAATGCCGGCCTCGTCGGGGATGATCGCGGGCTGCCCCGCCTCGTTGAAGGCGATGGACGCATCTACAGGGGGTCGGATGACCTCCGGCTCCAGGGCAACCAGGCCGCCGCGCTCATCCGGCCGTAGGGCAACCACCGGCGCGATCTCGACCCCGCGTACCAGCCCGCGCGCAATCGCCTGGGACTGCTCCCAGAGGTTGCCTTGCCGGCCCCAGGCCATCGCGGTATCGACCGTAGCGGCGCTATCGAGCGTGGCGCCGGCTTCCTCCGGGGTCAACTGGAAGGTGCGGCCATCGGCGTTGAGCGCGATCGGCGACCGCGCGTAGTCGGCGAAGCGAGTGTTGAGCGCCGACTCGGCAGCCTCAGGGGTCATGCCGCCGAGGTTGAGATCGCCGACGATGACGCCCTGGTAGATGCGGCCGGCATGCGTGGTGGCGTAGAGCGCGAGGCCAACACTGCCCGCAAGGATGAAGGTGAGGACCGCCAGGAGCATGACCGTGGCGATACGCACCAACCGGGGCGCCAGGCGAGGCAGCGTCAGCGGTGGCTTGCTTGCCTCGGCGGGGACGCCGCCCAGCCGGTTGGTCAGGTTCATGCACGCTCCAGCGGGTTGGATCGGACGAGGAAGGGACCATTACCGGCCAGTATACGAGTCGCCTGTTGTACGTACAGAGCCTTGCTGACGGCCTGTTGGTCCCAGAGTCACAAGGGTGACCAATGGCTAAACGCGCCGAGAAGTTGCCGGGTTTCCACACAGGGGATAGACTCGCGCGGTTTGCGTGGCGGGAATACCCGTCTCTCCAGTGTATGAAAGGACAGGCAGTGTCAGATCAGGGTGACCGCACAATCATCGCCACCGATGGCGCGCCGGCAGCGATTGGCCCGTACTCGCAGGCGATCGTGGCCAACGGCTTCGTCTTTACCGCCGGGCAGATTCCGCTCGATCCGGAGACGATGCAGTTGGTGGATGGCGACATCAGCGCGCAGACCGAGCGGGTATTGGAGAATCTCTCGGCCGTCCTGGCCGCCGCCGGTTCCAGTTTCGAGCGAGTGGTGAAGACGACCTGCTTCCTCTCCGACCTGGATAACTTCGCCGCCTTTAATGCCGTTTACGGCCGCTACCTCGGCCAGAACCCGGCTCCCCGCTCCACCGTCCAGGTAGCCAAGCTGCCGCTCGGCTCACTCGTTGAGGTGGAGTGCGTGGCGCTGGTGTAGGGGGAGACGGCCTACGGGCCTCAGGGGGAGACGCTTCGCTTAGGGAATAAGGGAATAAGGGAATAAGGAACGACGGTCTGGCAATGCCGGCTCTCTTTCTGTCGTTCTCCTTATTCCCTTACTCCCCAAGGCCCGCAGGCCGTCTCCCCCTAAGCTCCCTCGGGAGCGTCTCCCCCTACGTAAGCGAGGAGAGCCACAGCACCGGCTCCAGGTAGCCCGAGTCGGTGTTCATCTTGCGGGCCTTCCTGAGCTGCTTCCTTGCCTTCTTCTTGGCCTTCTTGCTCTTCGCCTTCTTGACCTTCTTCTTGGCCTTCTTGACCTT
>JALYWD010000441.1 GCA_030852885.1 Chloroflexota bacterium
AGCGTGACGTAGTCAATGCCTGACGCATCCAGGATGGCCTGGCGCAGCGTCTTCCGTGCGAATGGAGCGGTGAGGTCGATGACTTCGCCGTGGTGCGTAAAGCGCGGCTCGCCGTGCACAGCGACCGTCACCTCGCGCATGAGATCTTCGGTCCGCTGCATGACCGTTTCGTAGTCAGCGTAGGCCTCATACCACTCCAGCATCGTGAACTCAGGAGAGTGGTTCCGGTCGATGCCCTCATTCCGGTAGTTCTTGGTGATTTCGTAGACGCGGTCGAACCCGCCCACGATCAGGCGCTTCAGGTAAAGCTCAACCGCAATCCGCAGATAGAAGGTCTGGCTCAGCGCATGATGCTCCGTCGTGAATGGTCGAGCCGCCGCACCGCCGTAGAGCGGCTGGAGGGTCGGCGTTTCCACTTCGATGAAGCCACGCGCGTCCAGGAAGTTGCGGATGGCCCGCACGATGCGTGAGCGCTTTTCGAAGACATCCCGCACGTCGGCATTGGAGATAAGGTCCGCGTAGCGCTGGCGATAGCGCGTCTCGACATTCTGCAGCCCATGCCACTTTTCCGGTGGAGCGTTCAGCGCCTTGCTCAGGATGGCAAACCGCGAAACATGCAGCGAGACCTCACCGGCACGAGTGCGAAAGAGATTCCCCTCAACCTCGACGAAATCACCGAGATCATAGAGCTTCAGGAAATCGTCGAACGCCTCCTGCCCGATATCGTCCCGCCGCAGATAAAGCTGAATCTCGCCGGAGCCATCGCGAAGTTGCGCGAACACGGTCTTTCCCTGGTGCCGCCGGGCCACGAGCCGCCCGGCCAGGACCAGCTTGACGTCGTCCTTCGCGCCCTCGGCCAGCGTTGGCTCTACTGCAGCGAAGCGCTCCCGGGCCTGCGCCACCGTCGTGTCACGCGTTGTCTGGGTTGGATAGGGCTCTTCGCCACGGGTGCGCAGGGTCTCGGCCTTGACCTGGCGGATGGCCTGTAGCTCGGAAAGCTGGTGATCGGCGCTCACGTTCAGGAAACTGGACAGCGTGCCAGGATCAGTTTCCGTCAGCGCCTGCGACATGTCCTTCTGTTCCGGGGAAGTGCTCACGCGACTGCCACCACCGTGTAACCCATGGAACCGCCAGGAGTGACCACCGTTGCTGACTCGCCGATACGGCGACCCATCAGTGCCTGCCCCACCGGAGACTGCGTGGAGATACGACCGTCCCCTGTCAGCGCTTCCTGCGGGCTGACGAAAACCCAGGTTTCGACCTCGCCATCATCCGCACGGAGCGTCACCTCGGAGCCGAGTCCAATGACACCTCGTTCAGCAGGTTTCTCGACAATGACAGCCCGCTCAAGAGTCTGCTCCAGTTCGCCAATCCGCGCCTCGAGCATCGCCCACTCGTCCTTGAGTTCCTCGTACTCGGCGTTGTCAGAGACATCGCCACTCTCGGTGGCCTCCTGAATGCGCTCGTGCAACGCAGGGCGCCGCCGGCTTCGCAGGTCGAGCAGTTCATCTTCGAGCCGGGTCTTGCCCACCTCGGTCAACCAGACAGATTGCGGCATCGCGACAATCCTCCGTATCTCACGGCTCATCCAGGAAGAGATGACCGAAAAGATACGTGCGTGGCAATGGAAAAGAGCCAGCAGGCAAGGCCCGCGGCTCATGGGTCATGCTGCCAGTATACCCGTTGCGCACCTCCGGCCCCCTGCGCGGACACTGGTATCCTCAGACCGGGAGAACATGACGTGAACTCAGCCAGACAACCTGCGCAAAGCGTCATTCATCACCCGGACGGCTGCGTGATCAGCCTCACGGTGTCGCCCCGCTCTCCGGCAAATCGCATAGCGATTGATGAGCATGGAGCTATTCGGATCAGGCTCACAGCGCCGCCCGTCGATGGCGCGGCGAACGCCGGCCTGCTCAAGTTCCTGGCGTCGCTCCTCGATGTTCCACGCAGCAGCCTGACGATCGTGGCCGGAGCACAGGCACGGCACAAACGACTGCTCGTTGAAGGCATGAGCGCGGAGTCAGCTTGGAAGGCACTTTCCCGAGCCGCTGGCCTCAAGATGTGACGGGCTACCGCTGTCGGGGCGGGTGGTAAAACCGCATCTTCCACCACAGGACAAGGGTTTCACGCATGGCGCGCAGAATGACGCGCGGATTGCCGCCGGTGGATGATCCCGCGACTCGCGGGTAGTGGTGCACACCAACTTGCTGTACCCGCGCATGTTGCCGGCGCGCCTTCGCCTGGATCTCGGTGTTGATGAGCGCACCCGGCGCGGAGAGTGGAATGCCGCGCAGCATATCGCCGCGAAACAGCTTGAAAGCGCAATCGATATCACGCATGTGCACGCCAAACAGCACGCGTACAGCGACGTTGAAGGTCTCGGCGAAAACCCGCCGGTGCAGCGGGTCGTTGCGCTCCATGCGGAACCCGGCCACGATGTCGTAGTCCGAGGCGAACGGGGTCAACAGCCGCAAGTCGCCGATGTCAAACTGGCGGTCCGCGTCCATGAACATGACGTAGTCCCCAGTCGTAGCGTTGAAGCCGGTGACCAGCGCCGCGCCATAGCCCCGGTTGCGCTGATGCCGGACGACCCGCACGCGCCGATCCTGCCGGGCGAGATCCGACGCGACTTCAGCGGTGCGGTCACGGCTGCCATCGTCAACGACGATGATCTCGAATGTGTCAGTGAAGTGAGGGAGCGTGGCCAGTGCCTCGCGCGCGACCTCGCCAATATTCTCTTCTTCGTTGTACGCGGGCAAAACCAGCGACAGACTACCTGGCAGCCGGTGAGCAGCCGGGGACGGAACACTCACCCTGACTGAGCAGAATCGTCAGCCGTAGACCAGGTGTCGCCAGACCAATTCCCGTCGTCGGCAGCCGGCGCCCAGTTCATGCCGCTGTCGTCAGCGGGCGCTGTCCACTCGGCATTCGCGGTGTCGGTCCACTGTTCTTCAGCTACCACTTCCGTTTCGACCGGCTGTGGCTGAAGCTCACCGGAGATCCACTCTTCCGTGGTGCCGTTGGTGCTCGACGAGATTTCCTGTCCGGGCACCCATGTCTTGGCATCGACGCCGGCCGGTGGCAACGGAGGGAACTTCGCGTTCGGATCGATCGGCGCCTGACCCTTCATGTCAGCGCTAACCTTCCAGATATCTCCGCGCGGAAAGTACTTCGTGTAGAAGCTGCGCTCCCAGAGAACGTTGCCGTCACGATCCTTCACGACCCGGTACTGGTTCAACTCTTCCCCGATACCGGCGGCCTGCGACAGCGTGACGGTGCCGGGCGCCGCCTCATCGTCGATGACCTCCTGGGGCGGCAGCATCTGGGACTTGTCGCCCCAGGACGGGCCCGTCACCTCGACGTCGTAGCCCAGGTCGGCGCCATACAGGTTCACCCAGACGTTGACCCCGTCGGTCCAGGATTCGACCAGCATCCACGAGTCCGAGGGGTTCTCGAACTTGAAATCTGCCCAGGTCGCGGGGTCATCTGTTGGCTGCAGGATCGACGCATCGAGGCCAGGCTCCCAGCCGTCGAGTTCGTAGAACCCGATGCGGAAGCGGTGCGGCCACCATTCAGTGATGGGCAGACCAGCAAGGAAGGCGGCGCGGAAGACCGTGGTCGAAACCTGGCAGATGCCACCACCGATATCCTTCCCGATCTTCTCCCCGTCAATGACCTGCGCCTCGACGAAGCCCTTTTCGTCATTGATCAGGCCGACGGAATCGTTGAAAGAGAAGACGCCGTGCGGCGGAATGAGCGTCCCGTTCAGCAAGCTCGCGCCAACCGCGACGTTCGTCGCGCGCCCATCACTGGATCCGGAGTAGTTCGACTGCCCGCTGCCAAGCAACGTCGTGATGCCCAGCGCGTTCAGGTTCTTGCTGTCGATCTCGGGACTGGTGGTGTCCACCGGTACGACAACGCTGCCGCCGCTCCCGAAGAAGGCCTGCTCAACCGCGGTGGCAAGCTTCGGCGCATCGAGCGTGACGCCGTCAACGCTCTCCTCAACCGAGACCAACCGCTCCCCGTTCCAGCCGACCTCGGCATCGACCGGGTCGCGCTGAATCTCGTCGGCGAAGCGCTCCTCCAGCCATGCGGCCAACTTATCGCGGTTCAGGCCAATAGTGACCGACGTCCCACCAAGTTCGTTGGTGGCCACCGACTGATCGACGAACCGGGCGATCTCCGCGGCAGGTAGCGTCCAGACGCTTTGCTCAAACCTGACCTGCACCGGGTGTGAAAGCGCGGACGTTAATGTCGCCCGCACTGGCTCCAGGTCGGAGGTACGGATGGTGGCCACCTTCGTCATGACTGGCAACTCGGCGGTGGTCCCACCCAGGCGCTGCAGGTTCTCGGTCACCGTCGCCAGTACGGCCGCGCGGTCCACGACCGCGCCGTCCACCTCGGGCACAATGGACACGTTGCCGCCATCGATCTTGAGTTCCGCGTTGCGAGGTGGAACACCAAGTTCGTGGTCGATGTGGTCGAGCCAGCGGTCGAGCCTGGCGTTGTCAAACGTCATTGGCAGGGAGACGAAGCTGCCGTTGCGAGCCGTGCGAAAGGTAGAACGCAGGCGATCACCAGCGGAATCTTCCCGGCCGATAGCTTCCGCCGCGTCCAGCGCGGCATCCTCATCAATCGCAACGCCGATGTCACTCAGCGTCGTGCTCCAGGACTTGTCGCCGTAGGTGAACGTGACAGCACTCGCCTCGATCGCGTCACCGCGCGCTTCGAGGACAGTTGCGGCCTCGTTCATCGCAAGTCCGCCCAGGGCGACGTCCGCAACAGTGACGTTGGGGTAGATGCGATTGGTGTGGGTCGTACGCACCGAAAGCAGAACAACCGCGCTGGCGAGCGCCGCAACTCCGAGGAATCCGGCGAAGCCCAGCCAGAGGCCGCGCACCCATCCTGGCAGCGGCAACGCGTCGCGGCGTCCGCCGTCGTGCGCGGGCTTCTGGAATTGCGGCTGCGGGGATGTCCTCGTCCTGTTTACGTTCGTAGAACGTGCTGGTGCGCGCAACGAGAGCCGTCCTCCGCAATCAGGCAACCTGCAATTCGGCCGAATCCAGGAATGGTGCAACAAATCTCAGCCGTACAGCGGCGCATTGTAGGACATCGCCAGATCGCACCGCCACGACCGAATGTACCGGTTGTCCGTTGAGGAGGGTGCCATTGCTACTTCCCAGGTCGCGCAGCCACCACTGCTCATGCCGGAAGGTCAACTCAGCATGCCGGGCCGAGACGCGGGGATCATCCAGGGTGACGGCAAGCCCCGATTCCCGCCCGATGAGCGAGTCGGGCGCCAGCGGAAAGACGCTGCCCGGAACGACCGACGCTCCCGAACCTTCCAAGACTACAAGCGCCGCCTGGCTGGACCCTGCGCCAGCCCTGCCAACTCCACGGGCAATCGCCGTGAGGTCCCGGGCCGTGCTGCGCAAGACCACGAAGAGAAACAGGTAGATCCCACCCACGAATACCAGTCGCATCGCAGCTGCAAACCAGTCGCTCGTGAGAAAGGCATCGATCACGGCAGGTCAAGCCGGTAGCGAAGGGTACCGAAGGCGATTTCATCGCCGGACCGCGCCCGGTGCGTGGATATGCGCACGCCGTTGACCCAGGTGCCATTGCGGCTGCCAAGGTCCCGCACTTCCAGCACATTGCCGTCACGGCGCAGCCGCGCATGCTCCCGGGAGACCTCTGCCGCGCTGATGACCAGATCGTTGCCGGTCGCCCTGCCCACGGCGGTTTCCAGCCCGGTTAGTACGATGACGTTTCCCTCCCCGGAAAGCGGAATCAGGCGGGCAATTGGCCCAGGCTGGCTGTCACTGGGGACGGAGGCGGCACTGAAGCCGGCAACGACGTGAATCATCCGGCGAGCCAGCGCGGGGTCCGACTCGACAACGACCTGCGGAGAGCCCAGCATCGTCACGCCATGGCGGAAGGCCACTTCCCCCAGCCAGTTCTCCAGCTCTCGCGCCAGAGCAACCTGCCACGACGCGAAGGCTGAAAAATCGTCCGGGTGCAGCGTGATCACGTAGTGATTCGCGCCGATGACGTGTCCCATGGAAGTCCGGCGCGATCCGAGCAACGCGTGTTCGAGGCGGCGGCCGATTTCCGCTGGCTGCACGCCGAGCCGGAACACCGCGGCTATGCCGCCGTCAATGACGCGCGCGAGCGCATGTTCCAATCGATCAATCACCGTGACGGTCTGTACCTGGGTGCATCGGCCTGCCTGTTTTCGCTGCTATGATCGACCTGGACCTGGCGCCCGGACCAGTCCAGCCGGTCATCCTGGAGCGCAACCCGCTGTGCGGAACGAGATCCTGATTGGCCCTTCAATTCTCTCGGCCGACTTCGCGCGGCTTGGCGAGCAGGTGCAAGCCGTTGAGCGAGCGGGCGCGGATTTCATTCACTTTGATGTGATGGACGGCGTCTTCGTTCCGAACATCAGCGTCGGGTTTCCAGTGCTGGAAGCTGTGCGCCAGAGCACCACGCTTCCCATCGACGCCCACCTGATGATCGTGCAGCCGGAGCGTTGGGTTGAGCGCTTCGCCGCGGCCGGCGCCAACATCATCACCGTTCACGTCGAGGACAATCCGAACTTGTACCGTACCCTGCGCGCCATTGATGAAGCAGGTGCGACGCCAAGTGTGACGCTCAATCCGGGAACCTCACTTTCGACCCTGGAACCAGTAATTCCCATCGTGCGGCAAGTGTTGATCATGTCGGTCAACCCCGGGTTTGGGGGTCAGTCATTCATCCCCGCATCGCT
>JALYWD010000629.1 GCA_030852885.1 Chloroflexota bacterium
GGAGCTGCGCGCCGAAAGTCTGGTCGTAGGCGCGCTTGCCCAGGGCACGCATGAGCCAGTCGTGGGCGGTCACGTTCTCCAGGGGTTTCCAGTTGCGAACGCGCTGCAGGTAGGCCGTGACCAGGCCGACGCGCAGCCGGTCGTGGAAGGGGATTGTGCCCAGCTTCAGCAGATCCAGCGCGCCGTTGAGCGGCCAGATCTTGCCCTGTGCGAAGTACCCGACGTTTGAGGGGAGCCACATGAGAGTGTCGCCAATGCCGATCTCCTCGGCCAGCGCCACGATATCGCGGTCACTCTGGAAGAGGTGGTGGTAAAAGCGCTCCAGAGAGGTCCCGGCCACCGGGAACGCATTGGCCTGGCCACCGAACTGCGGCGCACGCTCCCAGAGCGTGACCTGATGCCCTTGCTGGGCAAGTCGAAAGGCAGCAGTGAGCCCGGCAATGCCACCACCAATTACGGCAATACGCTTGCGGTCTGTCATGCGGTAACGCTAGCCCAAGTTGCGCCTTCAAGCCCACTTCCGGGGCCGCCAGACGCAACAACGCCCCACGCCATTACGGCGTGGGGCGTTGTGAATCCAGCGTGCTAGATGAAGAGCGAAGCCATAACCAGCGTAATGGTCGCCATCAACTTGATGAGGACGTGAATCGAGGGGCCGGCGGTGTCCTTCCAGGGGTCACCGACGGTGTCACCGACCACGGAGGCCGCGTGCGCATCGGACCCCTTGCCGAGGACATTGCCGTCGGCATCCTTGAGGAGGCCAGCCTCGATCATCTTCTTCGCGTTGTCCCAGGCGCCACCACCGTTGTTGAGGACATTGGCGACCAGGACGCCAGCGATGGTGCCAATCATCAACATGCCGGCCGCGCCTTCCCAGCGCAGCGTGATGCCGACGAGGATCGGAACTGCCACGGCCAGCAGACCCGGGGCGATCATCTCACGTAGAGACGCGCGGACCGCGATGTCGACGCAGGCCGAATAGTCCGGCGTCGAGGTGCCAGCCATGATGCCGGGATCGGCACGGAACTGCCGGCGCACCTCTTCGATCATGGCGCCGGCCGCGCGGCCAACGGCGCGCATGGCCAGCGAGGCGAAGACGAAGACCAGCGCAGCACCAATGAGGCCACCGACGAACACGCGCGGGTTCGCCAGGTTCACGACCTGGGACTGGATGGCGTCGCCACCGAAGCGGGCCACCTCCTGCAGGTATGCGGAGAAGAGCAGGAAGGCTGCCAGGGCCGCTGTCCCGATGGCGTACCCCTTCGTCAGCGCCTTGGTGGTGTTGCCAGCCGAGTCGAGCGCGTCCGTGGTGTCACGCACGCTCTCCGGCTGGTTGCTCATCTCAACGATGCCGCCCGCGTTGTCGGTAACCGGGCCGAATGTGTCCATCGCCAGGATGTAGGCGGCGGTCATCAACATGCCCATGGTCGCGACAGCGGTACCGTAGATACCAGCCGACTGGAACAGGCCACTGGGCTCGGGGAATGCAGACGTGACCTGACTGCCCACGAAGTAGGAGGAAAGCAGGGCAATCGAGATCACGATAGCCGCCGCGCCGGTGGTCTCGAAGCCGACCGCGATGCCGGAGATGATGTTCGTGGCCGGTCCCGTGCGGGACGCTTCCATGATGTCGCGCACCGGACGGTAGCGGCCGCTCGTGTAGTACTGGGTCACCCAGACGAACACGAACGCGGTCAGGACGCCGATGATGCCGCAGAACAGGTACTCAATCTTGCCGTAGGGCAGCATCCAGAAGGCGGCGATGGCCAGACCAACGACACCAAGAGCGGCCGAGACGTAGAAGCCCTTGTTCAGCTCAGTCATGGGATCAGCCGGCGTCGCTGGCGGACGGACTGAGAGCAGGCCAACCATGGAACCGATCAGACCGAGCGCGGCGAGCACCAGCGGGAAGAAGACGAAGGCCAGCGCCTGCTCGTTCTGCGTGCCGACCGCTGCCGTGAAGAGTGTGGCGCCGAGAATCATGGCGCCGATCATCTCGGCGACGGAAGACTCGAAGATGTCCGCGCCACGGCCGGCACAGTCGCCGACGTTGTCACCAACGAGGTCAGCGATGACCGCCGGGTTGCGCGGATCGTCTTCGGGAATACCGGCTTCGACTTTGCCGACGAGGTCCGCGCCGACGTCAGCGGCCTTGGTATAGATACCGCCGCCAAGCTGCGCGAACAGAGCCACGAAGGACGCGCCGAACGCGAAGCCGACGATCCAGAATGGGGTCTCCGCGGCGGCCGGCAGCGTGCCTTGCACCAGCGGGTACACGATCCAGTACATGGCGAGGACGCCGAGCAGGCCCAGCGCCACCACGAGGAAGCCAGAGACAGCACCACCACGCAAAGCTACCGTGAGTGCTTCACCCAGGCTGCGGCGCGCGGCCGAGGCAGTGCGAATGTTCGATTTGACGGCGACGTACATGCCGGTGTAACCGGCGATGCCGGAGAGGAGGGCGCCAAAGAGAAACGCGCCAGCCGTGATGGCCGCCCGCGTGGTCTGGTGGTCCTTCTCCGAAAGGCCGACAATTACGCCGATGACGATCGCGATGACGATGGAGAGCATCGCGATCGTGGAATACTGCCGCTTCAGGAAGGCAACCGCGCCGACGTAGATGCGGTTGGAGATGTCCTGCATGGCAGGGGTGCCGGTGTCCCGGGCGAGCACGTCTCTCGCGAGCCAGCCCGCAAACAGGATGGCCACCAGGCCACATACCAGCACCGGCAGCGAATAGAGCTCCCGAGCTTCCAAGACCCCCTCCTCAAATCCCAGGCGCCACGCAGCGCAAAGGACTTCCCCCTGTAAGCACCGGGCTCCCCGGTGACGCCTGGCGACTCCCTACATCTATCCCCGGACGTAGGGTTCCCTGAAGCCGTGCGGCACCGCACGGAAGGCGCACAGATGTACACGACTCAGGTATTGCGCGGACGTGGATTCTACCACGCTATCTGGAAATCGCGATATGGCGGAACGTTCAGGTGCTCGCCGGCTGCGGCGCTTCGCGCCGGGCCAGACGCCGGAAGAATGACTGGACCTCTCCGTTGTCCCACGCGACCAGCAACTGGCTCGCGTTGAAGATCGACGAGTAGGTGCCACAGATCGTGCCGATCAGCAGGGCCAGGACAAACACCCTCGTGGATTCTCCGCCGAAGAGCACCAGGGCCAGCAGTGTGAAGACGACAGTCATGGATGTGTTGAGCGAGCGAACGACAGTCTGCGCCAGCGAGTGATCGACAACGTTCTCGAACGATTCGTTCGGGTTCAGGGCCAGGTTTTCCCGGATGCGGTCGAAAACCACGATGGTGTCATGCACGCTGAAGCCGATGACGGTCAGGAGTGCCGTAATGAACAGGGCATCGACACGAACGTTGAACAGGACGCCAAGGATCGAGAAGATTCCCAGAACGATCACCACGTCATGGAGCATCGCCACCAGCGCCGAGCCGCCATACAGCAGCGGGCTCTGCGTGTTGCGGAAGGCGTACGCCATGTAGAGCAGGATACCGACCGACGCGACTGCCACGGCAATGATCGCCCGGTTCCGGATCTGGGTGGATACGGCGCCACCTACTGACGAGAACTCGAGTTCGGTGTATGCGCCAAGATCACCGGTCAATCGTTCCGCAAGAACGGCTTTCTCTGGAGATCCCTCACGGATTTCCGGGACACGGATCAGGTACGTCTGATCCGCGGTGTCACCAGTTTGCTGGACCACGACCTGGTCGTAGCCCGCATCCCGGAAAACACTCGCCACCTCCTCGGTGGTGGTCGGTTGATCGAACCGCACTTCCCAGAGCGTCCCGCCGGTGAAATCGATGCCCAGCTTGAGGCCAAACAGCAGCAACGAGATCAAGCCGGGAATGATCAGGATGAGCGAGATGATGAACCAGAGTTTGCGCTTGCTGACAAGATGTTCCATACGTGTGCGCTGCCTGCCCTTTCGCTGCTAGTCCGCTGGCGCCGGGTTGATAGCGGATGGCGGGGAGCTGAACCACCAGCGCGGATTCGTAAGCCCGAGCGCCACCACGACCTGGAGCAGCGTGCGGGTCACCGTGATCGCGGTGAACATGCTGACCAGCACGCCGACGAAGAGCGTCAGCGCGAAGCCGGTGATGATCGAGGTCCCGGTATAACTTCCGAACACGTACAGGATGAACGTCGTGATCATCGTCGTGATGTTCGAGTCCCGGATCGATGGCCACGCGTGCGAGAAGCCGGAACTCAGGGCCTGCGTGAGCGTTCTGCCCCGGTGGATCTCATCCTTCATCCGCGCGAAGATCAGCACGTTGGCGTCAACGGCCATGCCGATCGACAGGATAAAGCCCGCGATACCCGCCAGGGTGAGCGTGACCGGGATCAGCTTGAAGATCGCCACCGTCAACGCGGCATAGAAGATGAGCGCTACGACGGAAACCAGGCCCGGCAATCGGTAGTACACGATCATGAACAACGCCACGATGAAGAGTCCGACTGACCCGGCGATCAGGCTCCGTTGCAGGGAATCCTGGCCGAGCGAGGGGCTGACGGTCTGGCTCTGGACGACCTCAAGTGGGACGCTCAGCGCACCCGCCTTGAGCTGAATGACCATGTTCTGGACTTCCGCTGGCGGGATGCCCTCGATGATGCCTGAACTCGAAATGGCCCCATTGATGATCGGAGATGAGATCACCTGCTTGTCAATGACAATCGACATTGGCTGGCCGAGATGGCTGCTGGTGTACTCAAAAAACTGCCCGGCGGCGTCACCCTGCAGTTCGAACGCGACGACCTGCCCGATGCCGGTGCTGCCCTGCGTGGCATACGCATCCTTGAGATCTGCGCCGCTGACGATGGTCTCGTAAACAGGCCCCCTTGGTCCGGAGACTTCTGCCACCGGGGTAGCGACCGCCCCGGCCACCGGCGTAGCGCTGCCAGCGACAGGCGACCCAATGGGTGAGGCGACCGGGGTTGCAGATACATCTCCGTCGCGGTCAGCCGGTCCCAGGGTGGTGTCTACGACAGTGCCGGGAGGCAGCGACCGGCCCTGGGGATCGATGATCTCCAGGAGCGCGGTCTCCTGCATGATCTGGATGGCATCTTCTGGATTCCGGATGCCGGGTAGTTCAACAATGATCTGGTCGCTGCCGCGAGTCTGGATGAGCGGCTCACTGACGCCGAGCGCGTTGATGCGTCGTTCGAGCGTCTGGCGCGTGCCCTCCAATGTTTCGGCATCAAGCGTTTGCCCTGCGACCGGGTTCGCCTGGAGAACGACCTGGAGCCCCCCCTGGAGGTCAAGTCCTTCGCGGACCGGGTGCGCGGCCCGGAAACCGTTGATATCGTAATTTGAGCCGGGAAGCGCCACCCACGTGGCGAAGATCGCCAACAGGATGATGGAGACCAGTGTGATCCAGGTTCGCGTCCGCAAGCGCGTACTCCCAGGGAACCTCAGCGCATCAACACGCAGAAATGCTCCGAGCGAACATAATGCTCAGAGAGGTAGCAACGGCGCGGAGTATAGGCCGATTGTATGGCATGGGCCAGACCGTGCAACGTCCTCTTCCCGGCAATTCATGGACGGTAGCGGAGAGTGTCACTCCCAACGTAGTCAAGAAATCAATCGCTGAAGCAGATACATGGCTCATGCGCTAGGATAGCGCCAGGCCAAGCCGCTGTCTGCGCTGGCTTGGATCCTGATTCGAGAAGCCACGGCGCAGTGGCGTCGATTTAGGAGGTATGAGGCCCGATGAAAGCCCTGCAGAAGTGGTTATCCGTCGTGACTGTGATCATCATGCTTGGAGGAGGCATGATGGCGGCGTCCGCCCAGGAGGCCACGCCTGGTCCGCTCCCACCAGCACCCAATGCGGGCAGCCCTCTCCCGGGGCAGTACGCCTTCTACCCCGCCGAAGTGGCACAGCCCGGCGGCGATCTTCCCGGTGATCCCCAGGTGCAACTGGTCCAGGTCACGGACCAACTCGAAGAGCCGGTCAACGTTGCTGCGCCTATGGACGGAACTGGCCGCATTTTCGTGGTCGAGCGCGGTGGCAAGATCAAGATCGTGGAGCCAGATGGCACGGTGTTGCCCGAGCCTTTCCTGGACTGGACGGGCTGGACAATGTCCGCCTTCCTCGAGCAGGGTCTGCTTGGCCTGGCGTTTCACCCCAATTTTGCCCAGAACGGCGTGTTCTACATCAACTACACCGACGTCCTGCGCAGCGGTGACGTGCTGACGGTGCAATTCCGTGTGTCCGCTGACAACCCTGACATGGCGGATCCAGACAGTGCGGAAGTCATCAGCTTCCGCTCCCAGCCGTACCCGAATCACATCGGCGGCGATATCGTGTTTGGCCCGGACGGTTGTCTGTACATCGGCCACGGCGATGGCGGCCTCGAGGGTGACCCGCTTGATGCCGGTCAAGACCTGACCACGCACCTCGGCAAGATCCTGCGCATCGATGTCAACCCGAACCTGGGTTTGCCTGCATGTGGCGAAGGGTGGACCTTGCCCAGCGAGGAGGTTGCGGCCGAGGCGGCAGCAGCGGAACCCGTCTCGCCGCAGACACATTCGGTCAACGGCGCGGGCACCGGCCGGGAAATGATCGGCAAGGGGTACGAGATCCCCTCCGACAACCCGTTCGTCAAGGGCGACATGATCCTGGACCTCTTCGGTCTCACCGAGGATGACTTTGCCCGCTACCACCCGTACGCCGCGCCAGAAATCTGGGCGTTCGGCATTCGCAACCCGTGGCAGTTCTCCTTCGACCGTGAGACCGGCGACCTGTGGATCGGCGACGTTGGCCAGAACTTCTGGGAAGAGATCGACTTCGAGCCTGCCAGCAGCGCTGGCGGTTTCAACTACGGCTGGAAGTTCCTGCAAGGCTCGCACTGCTTCCCTGACAGCCTGAATCCTGACTGCCCGAAGGTGGGCGTATTGCCGGTTGCCGAGTACCCGCACGATCCGAGCGGCGGCTCAACGGTAATCGGAGGCCATGTCTACCGGGGTGATGCCTACCCGGCGCTTGAGGGCATCTACTTTGTCTCTGACTACATCTCCGGCCGCATCTGGGGCATTGCTCCCAGCGACGGCGCCTGGCAAATGGAAGAGCTGCTGGATACCGCGCTCTTCGTGACCGGGTCCGGTGAGGATGAGGAAGGCAATATCTACTTCACCTCGTGCGAGTGCGGCTATGGGCAGACAGCGCCGAACCCGCGCGGTGCGCTGTGGATGCTCGTCGCCGCTGATGCGGTCCCGGACGACGCGACTCCCGCGCCGGCGGGTCCCAAGGCCGTGGACGTCGAGGACGTGGAAGAAGTTGTTGCAGCGGCGACTCCGGCCGCCTGACGGCTCTTTCGCGACAATAGATCTGGCGCACTGAGGTGAGGACGTTGTCCTCACCTCAGTCTCTTTGTCGCGCTCTTGCGTGAAGTGCCGGTTGACGGCAAGACGCGGTGGGGTCACCATCAGAAGCGCCGGAAGTCCGGCGAGTGAGAGCTATCTCAACCGTCACAGGAGTCTCCATGACCTCTACAGGCGCCGATCTGGATACCCAGGCACTTGTCGCATCCGCGCTGGAACACTGCGTCTTCCCCCTCGCACCGGCTGACGACATCGCCAGAGATGGCGTGCGCATGTGGGTCAAGGGCGATGGCGTCCGCGTCACCGACGCTGGAGGCCGTGAGTACCTGGACATGATGAGCTCGCACGCGCGGGCAAACTCCCTGGGCTACGGCAACGCCGAGATCGCGGACGCCGTCGCCGCGCAACTGAAGACGATGCACTACGCGGGCACCGTGAACAACATGGCGCCCCCGACGGTGCAACTCGCGGACAAGCTCGTCGAGCTCACGCCCGAAGGCTTGTCGAAAGTGGTCTTTGTCAGCGGCGGTTCCGAGGCGGTGGAGTCTGCGATCAAGATCGCGAAGCAGTATCAAATTCACGCCGGCAAACCGCGTGCCTACAAGATCATCTCGCGCTGGAACGCCTATCACGGCGCGACGATGGGCGCGCTGGGAGCCACGGACTGGCTTGGCACGCGGCATATATCCGAGCCCGGCGTTCCGGGATACTCTCATATTCCCGGTCCCATGCGATACCGCAACCCCTTCGGCATGGAGGAAGCGGCGTATTACGCCTTTTGTGCGGACTACCTGGAGAACCAGATTCTGCACGAGGGGCCGGATCTGGTGGCCGCGTTCATTGCCGAACCAATCATGCAGGCGCACGGTGTGCAGGACGGGTCGGCGGAGTACTTTGCCCGGGTGCGCGAGATCTGCGACAGGTACGGCGTTCTCCTGATTGTTGACGAGGTAATCACCGGCTTTGGCCGGGCTGGCACCTGGTTCGCCAGCGAACAGATGGACATCAAGCCGGACATCATGACGATGGCCAAGGCGATGACCGCTGGCTACATGCCCATGGGCGCCGTGGTAGCCAGGCCCGAGCTCATCGACGCCCTGCCGGTCTATCGCCATGTGCACACCTACAGCGGCCATGCGGGAGCCGCTGCGGCCGCTAACACCGTGATCGCTATCAAGGAGCGGGAGAACCTGGTCGAGTACGGGAAGGACATGGGGGAGTACATGCTGGACTCCCTGCATGAGTTCCTCGATCCGCACCCGATTGTGGGCGACGTCCGTGGCAAGGGCATGTGGCTGGCAGTTGACTTCACCGCGGACAAAGAAACGAAAGCACCCTTCACGGACGACACCGTCAAGGCGGTGGTGGCTCGCATGTACGACTACGGCGTGATCGCCAGCGCTATTGGGACGTCGTTCGAGATGGCGCCGCCGCTGATCTCGACAAAGGCGGACCTGGATGAAGCCGTGCGCGTGACCGCCCAGGCCATCAACGAGATCGCCGCCGAGCGCAACCTGGTCTAGTCTCGAGTTTCCTGCGACAGATAGAGCCCGTGGTCGCGGATGTACTGGACCACGGGCTCGACGGTGAGACCGTCAATTGGCAGCCCGGCCGCGACGCGCTGGCGGATTTCGGACGAGGAGTAGGGCAGCTCGGCGAGTGACGCCAGGTGGACTTTGCCGGTCAAGGCCGGCAGCGCGGCCGTCAGGCGCGCCAGGTCGGTATCGATTCCCGGGCGCCCCACCACACCCAGGTCAGCGAGTGCCAGGATGCGCTCCGGACTGCGCCAGGTCGGGAAATCCCGCAAGGAGTCCTCACCCATCAGGAAGAAGTACCTGGCGGGACCCATTTCCGCGGCTAATGTCTCCAGGGTGTCTGCCGTATAGGATGGCCCAGGCCGGTCGACTTCCACGCGGCTGACGATGTCTCCGGGTGTGTCACCGAGCGCCAGCCGCACCATGGCGATGCGATCGTCATCCTCGCTGACGATCTGGCCTCGCTTGTGCGGCGGCGTGCCAGCGACCACCCAGATGATCTGGTCCAGCTCCAGCTTCTCCCGCAGCCCGTTCGCGATGTGCAAATGGCCCAGGTGAATTGGGTCAAACGTTCCACCGAAGATGCCTACGCGGCGCAGGGGGGCCGGTTCTGTGGCGACGTGCGTCACGCATACTCCTGATCGTTCCTGCAAGCGCCAGATTGTATCAGGGCCACTGTCTGCGCCCCGGATTCGGCAACGTCATTGCTATAGTTCCGGGGATGCGAGCCGAGGCGGACGAGAGGCGAGGGCGTGTTCGACTACCACGTACACAGCACATATTCCGTTGATTGCGCGATTCCCATGGCACAGTCCTGTGAGGCGGCCATTGCCGCCGGCGTGACCGAGATCGCCATCACGGATCACGTCGATCATGTCCCGGCGGACCTCGGCTTCGGCTTCTATCGACCGGAAGAGTATCTGCGGGAACTCGACGACGTGCGGGAACGCTTCGCCGATCGCCTGACAGTCTTGCGTGGCGCTGAGGTGGACTACAACGACAGCACCATCGACGAGGTTTCCCGGTTCCTGGATCGCTATCGGGACGAGTACGACTTCATCATCGGCTCGGTGCACTACTTCAGTGATGGGGCGATGATTTTTCCGGACTACTTCGCCGGCAAGACCCTGGAAGAGGTCTTCTCGCCGTACCTCGATCAGGTGGAGCGGGCAGTGGAGACCGGATGGTTCGATTCCATTGGCCACCTCGATCTGCCGAAGCGTTATGCGCCGAAGACTCACCGCGACTACGACCCATTGCTGTTCAAGGAGCGGCTGGCGCCGATCTTCGACCGCATGATTGCCAACGGCGTGGCGTTCGAGATCAACACCTCCGGCCTCCGGCAAACACCGCGCACCAGCATGCCCAGCGGTCTTGTCGTGCGCTGGTACGCGGATCGTGGCGGGAAGTTGATCACCACGGGTTCGGATTCGCACGCGGCGCAGACTGTCGGCGCTGGCATCCCGCTCACGCTCGACATGTTGCAACTCTGCGGCATCGAAAACGTTGCATCGTTCCGCCAACACCAGGCGAGGCTGATTCCCATTTCCACGCTGCAGACGCGCGAGGTCTGAGGCTGTCTCAGTCACCGCCGATGGACCCGTCCACTGCCCGAGCGCCGCGAAGCCGGTCGCCACGCATAGCACAAGGCGGGGGCCCGAGCCGGCGTCCGCAGCGGGCCGGTGGAGACGGTGCGCGCACCCTGATCGCCAACGCACTGTGGCGCACCGCCCCGCACTTTCTGGCCGGGGCAATAGCAGTTACCGGCGCCATGCATCTGCTACCGGCGCCGCCAATAGCCGCGCCATTGCGTATGATCGTGGTCATCGCCGTGCTGCTCCTGGGTATCGGCGCAACCTTCCTCTTTGACCGCCCGTCAGCCCGGCCCTATTGGCAACTGGTGCTGGCTGTCATCCTGGTGGAAATGCCTGTGGTGGCGCTGCAGTCCTCTGCGCTCCGTGCTCCATTCGTCGCGCTGGGCCGAGGATCAGCAGGGCCCCTCATCTGGTTGACCATCGCGTGTCTGCTGGTGCTGCTGGGGATGTGGATTTTTGGGCTGCTGCAGCAGCGAGACCCGGCGGAGAACGCCGCACTGCGCCTGTTGCTGGCAGCGCTCATCGTTCCAGCGGTGCTAGGTGCAGGCTCGGAACTGGATGAGACAGCATCGCTGGCAATGTTCGGAGAGTCCGCTTTACTCGCCGGGGTCGCGGTCTTTCTCGCACTGCTCGGACCCGCTGCCTGGCGCCCCCTCATCGCGGTTGGGACCTATGTTCTGCAGTTTGCCGCGCTCTGGATCACCGGGCGAGGGCCGGTCATTGGTCCAGAAGCCGGGTTCATCAGCTACCTCAGCCTCGTCATAGTATTGGTGGCGGCGCTTTGCCTGGTTATTTCGGCCCCCCTCGGCGCCCTGTTTACGCGTCGCTTCTTTCAGACGGTTGACGAGAAATCAGGAGTGGCAACGCCGGCGAGCGTCCCCAGGAAGGGTGCTCGCCGGCGGAGTGACGGATAGCTGACCGCTACTCGCTGTGGTCGGTGCGTCCGTTGCCATTCAGGGCGGGGAGAGCGGGATCGATCTCCTCCTCCTTCTTTTCGACAATCGTCATGGTGGCCACGCTCTCATCCCGGTCAAGCTTCATGAGCGTGACACCCTGTGTCTGCCGCCCAATGGTAGGGATCTGGGAGACTGGCAGGCGGATGACCTTGCCCGAGGTGCTCATGAGCATCAGGGCGTGGTCATCGCCGACCATGCCGGCGCCGACGATCTTGCCGGTACGAACGGTGAGTTTCATGGCCGCAACACCCTTGCCGCCGCGGCCCTTGGTGATGAAGTGGTCGGTTGAGGTGCGCTTGCCCAATCCCTTCTCCGCGACAACCAAAAGGTCGAGTTCGGGAACAATGGCTTCTGAGGCGATAACTCGATCACCGGGATCGAGCCGAATCCCGATGACACCGGCTGCTGGCCGCCCCATGGCTCGCACGGCGTCCTCGCGGAAGCGCACGGCCTGGCCACCCTCGCTGACAAGCATGATGTCGTCATCGCCCGACGTCATGCGCACCCAGGCCAACTCGTCATCGGGATCGATGCCGATGGCGATCAAGCCGCTGGAGCGTACTGAGCGGAACTGGGCAAGTTCCGTCCGCTTCACGCGGCCGAGGCGCGTGGTGAAGAACAGATACTCCGCCGAGTCGTAATCCTTCACCTTCATCAGGGTCGTGACCGTCTCGTCCGGCTGCATGTTGACCAGGTTGATGATTGGCATGCCCTTGGCGGTGCGGCCGGCATCTGGCAGTTCGTGCACCTTCAACTGGTAGACACGCCCACGGTTGGTGAAGACGAGCAACCAGTCGTGGCTGTTCGCGGCCAGGATGTGCTGGACCGCGTCCTCATCGCGCATCTTGACGCCCGTCACGCCCCGGCCACCACGGCGCTGGGTGCGGAACACCTCGTCGCTGCTGCGCTTGACGTAGCCGCGGTTGGTCAACGTGACAAGGACATCGACCTCCGGGATGAGATCCTCCTCGGAGATGGCCCCAGAGATGTCCTGGATCCGCGTGCGGCGCTCGTCACCGTACTTCTCCTTGAGCATCTGCAGATCCTGGCGCACCACACCCAGGATCAGGCGTGCGTCGCCGAGCAGGGTCTCCAGGCGCAGAATCTCAGCCAGGACCTCTTTCAGTTCATCTTCGACCTTCTTGCGCTCCAGGCCCGCCAGGCGCGCCAGGCGCATATCGAGGATGGCTGTGGCCTGTACCTCGGTCAGCGTGAACTTCTTCATCAGGTTCCCGCGCGCCGTCTCAGTGGTGCGCGAAGCCCTGATGGTCGAGATCACTTCGTCGATATTGTCGAGCGCGATCTTCAGGCCTTCAAGGATGTGGGCGCGCCGTCGAGCACGCTCGAGCTCGAACTCGGTGCGCCGGGTGATCACTTCCTGCCGGTGGCTGACGTACTCCTGCAGGGCGCGCTTCAGCGTCAGCGTGCGCGGCTGCGATCCACGCTCCACCAGCGCCAGCATGTTCACGCCGAAGCTGGACTGCAGTTGGGTGTGCTTGAAGAGGTTGTTCAGGACCTTGGTCGGCTGGGCGTCGCGCTTGAGCTCGATAATCGCGCGCATGCCGGTGCGGTCCGACTCATCGCGCAGGTCACTGATCCCGTCCAGCTTGCCCTCCCGCACCTGGTCCGCTATGCGCTCCAGCAGGACCGCCTTGTTGACCTGGTAGGGAAGCTCCGTGATCACGATCTGGTAGCGGCCGCCGCGCGCGGCCTCTTCCACAAACGCCTTGGCGCGCACCACGATCCGCCCGCGCCCGGTCGCATAGGCGGCCTTGATGCCCTCACGGCCCAGGAT
>JALYWD010000467.1 GCA_030852885.1 Chloroflexota bacterium
CCGGCGCGGTTTTCTCGGCCCGCTGCGCCTTGCGCTCCAGTTGATCCTGCTGCAACTGTTGCATGCCGTAGGTGGCCAGGCCACCCAGGACCGCCTTGCCCAGCGGGCTGTTGATGAGTTGCAGGAAATCCTGATCGGTCAGTTGCTTGCCTGGCGCCGGCGCCGGAGCATTCAGGCCGCCCTGGCGCAGATCGTTCAGCACATCACCCAGGTTCGGCACGTTCGTGGCCCCTGGGCTGCCAACGAGGCCGCCGAGCAGGCCGCCAAAGGGATTCTGCGCCGTGGCCGCGCTGCCAGCCTGCGTCTCCACCTGGTGCTTGCGCATCAGCGCGGCGAACTCATCGCGCTGGTCTTCGGGCAGCCGGTTCAGGGTTTCTTCCATGGCCTTGCGGAACTCGGCCGGCGTGAGCTGCCCCTGCAGTTGCTCCAGGTGCTCCAGCGCCTCTGCCGCCTCAAAGCCCTCGGACGGGTGGCCTGTCTTGTAGCGATCCGCGAACTCGGTGCGCTTCGCCTCAGTCGCGGGGTCCACCTTGCGCGCCTGGCGGTTCGCGCGCTTGGCCTCGCGCTTCGCGTCGCGCGCCTGCTGGCGCTCCTCGTCGGTTTGCTGCGCGGTGCTACCGGCAGGCGCCGCCGGCTTCGTTGCTGCGTCGTCGGCCTCCGCGCCAACGCCAAAGAACTCCTTGAGCAGATCCATGCTCAGCCTCCGCTGTCACGCATGCTGTGGGTGGTCCAGCAAAACGAGCCCCGGCGTTGAGCGCCACGAGTGGGCACTCGACGTCGGGGCTATTGAAGCACGGCTCAGGCGAACGTGTTACTGCTGGATCCAGACGTAATCCATGGACACGCCCCAGGCACTCGGCTTGAAGTTCTGCAGGCGATCGCTATAGCCGACATTGGCGCGGCTGAAGTGCGTCACGGCTACCGGCAGGTCGTTGTTGACCAGGTTCGTGGCCTGGATCACCAGTTCCCTGCGCTCCTCGAGCGGGAAGGTGCGCTTGGCCTGCGCGTTGAGGGCGTCTACTTCCTCATTGCAGTACTTGACCATGTTGAAGCCGCCTTCGTAGCTGGCGCAGCCGAACATGGCGTCCTGGATGAAGGTAGCGTCCCACGAAAAGCCAAGCAGGGCCATCTCGAAGTTGTGGTCCCCGGTGATGACCTCCACCAGCGCGGAGAACTCCATGGCGCGCGGCCGGAGCTCCACGCCAATCGCCTTCCAGGCATCCTGGTAGTAGGCGATCATCTGGTCCACGGTCGGGGAACCCGACTGGTAGATGATCTCGAAGGAGAGCGGCGTGCCGTCTTTCTCGACGATGCCATCGCCGTCGCTGTCAGCCCAGCCGGCCTGCGCCAGCAGCTCCTTCGCCCGCTCGACATCGAACGTGTACTTCACGTCCATGCGCTCTGGCGCGTAGGCGTAGGAAATGACTGGCTGCGTGCCGTTCGCCACCAGCGCGTTGTCGAGCAGGATGTCGTGCACGATGGAATCGCGGTTCAGCGCGTGCAGCAGCGCTTGCCGCACTTCCACATCCTGGAAGAGCGGAGTCTTCACCGGATCCAGGTTGGTCATGTAGAAGCTGAAGCTGCGGGTGGGGTAGTTGGCCACCACCAGGCCAGAAGTGTTCTTGACCGTCTCGACGTCCGCCGGTTCCAGGGCAGCAGCATCCATCTCATTGTTCAGCAGGCCATTGACGACTGACGTCTGGTCAGGCCAGATGCGGATGATGTAGCTGTCCAGGTACGGGACCTTGCCGTAGTACTCATCATTGCGGTTGAAGGTGATGCTCTCGCCCTGGCGCCACTCCCCGAACTTCCAGGAGCCGGAGCCAATGACGCGGGTGGGGTCCTGCCCCGTGGCGCCGCCGTCGGTACGCCAATCCTTGACCGGCACGTTCTCCCAGATGTGCTTCGGCACGATCCAGGTCACCAGGTCGTAGAGGAAGGTGAAGAGCGGTTCTTTCGCCACCGCCTCGAAGGTGTGCTCGTCGATGACGCGCCAGGACTCGGTGGAGTCCAGGAAGCTCTGCATATAGGAAGAGCTAAGCTCCGGGTTGGCCAGGGCATCGAACGAGAACTGCACGTCGTCGGCGGTGACATCAACGCCGTCGTGCCATTTGGCGTTCTGGTTCAGGTGAAAGGTGTAGGTGCGCTGGTCGTCGGCCACTTCCCAGAAGTCTGCCAGCCCGGTGGGGCCGGGGCCGCCGGTGCGGATATCGCCACCCACCAGTTGCTCGTAGATCAGGCCTACCGCGGCGAGCGACGAACCATCGTCTGCAATCAGCGGGTGGATGGTCTGGATATCGTTGACGTTGGAGTCGATGAAGGTGCCACCCGGCGTTGCGGCCTCGGTGTAGCCCATCTCCTCCACGATTTCCGCCACGAACTCATCGCGGGTCTGGGTCTTGAACCCGTCGCCAGCGGGCATCGGGGTGGCATCCTGGGCGAAGATGCCGCGCGGCAGCAGCAGGCCAGCGCTGGCCGCCAGGGTTCCGACAAGGAGCCCACGCCGTGTGGGACGAGGGCATGAGGTGCAACGCGTCTGCATGGTCTGTCCTCCTCGGGACACGTGGCAACGCCACGGGCGAGCGTGGCCGCGATTATGGCACGCCGCTCTGACGGGGCGTCATTCCGCACGAATCAGATCCGGCATCTTCATCATGCGGGAGGAACCTGAGGATAACGTGAGGCGTTGCGGAGCGTTACCTGAACGCGCCCGGCAGCCAGGGCATGGGCGCTGACGTTC
>JALYWD010000512.1 GCA_030852885.1 Chloroflexota bacterium
GTTGGCTTCCTCTTGCCTGGCCTCACGGGCAAGGAGAAGCGCTTTCTCATCCTCTCCATGCCGTTTGTGATCCTGCTCTTCCTGCTGGGGGTGGCCTACGCCTTCTTCTTCGCCGCGCCACGCGCCCTGCAGTTCCTGGCCTCGTTCATGAGCGATATCTACGAATGGTCGCCAGAAGGGCAGGAGGTGATCAGCTTCTACCTCACCTTGATGGTGGGCCTGGGGCTGGCGTTCCAGCTCCCAGTGGTGATGTTCATCCTGGCCAGGCTGGGCGCGGTCACGCCGCGGAAGATGGCAGAGTTCCGCAAGTTCGCCGTGATCCTGATCCTGGTCGTTTCCGCCATCATCACGCCCTCCACGGACCCCATCAACATGAGCGTGGTGGCTATCCCGCTGTTGCTGCTCTACGAAGGCGGCATCCTGGTTGCTCGCGTCTTCGCCAGCCGCCCGTTGTCGCCGGTGGTCAGCGGCGGGCAGAAGAAGGCATGACGGGGTGGTTCGTTCCCGGCGGCGCGATAACAGTCTTTGCTATTCTCGCGCTGGAGGATACGCGTCATGAACGTGAGCCTGACACCCTATCTGGAAGCCATGATCCAGCAAAAGGTGCAATCCGGGCGGTACAACAACGCCAGCGAAGTTGTGCGCGAGGCGCTGCGGCTCCTGGAAGAGCGCGATGCCTTCCAGCGGTTAGCCGCCGCCATCGACGTTGGTGTCCAGGAAATCGAGCGGGGTGAGGGGATTCAGTGGACGCCCGATCTGATGGCCACCTTGCGGGGGGAGGCCGAGGAGGAGGAGCGTCTGGGGCTGCCATTCGACGACGATGCCTACCTCTAAGGTCGTTGTATCGCCCGCTGCAAGGCGAGATCTGCGCGGGATATTGCGAGCTACGATCCGTACATGGGACGCTCAGCAAAGTCGAGACTATGAGCTAAAGATCGCCAGGGCCTTCGAACGGATCGCGCAATTTCCCGAGATGGGAACCCCGCTCTCAGCATTCAGCGCTGAAACCCGGGCCGTGCTTTGCGAACAGCACAGGATCTACTATCGAGTTGACGACAATGCCGTTCATATCATGCGTGTTCTTCCCGTGAGAATGGAAGTTTCAGGTCAGTTCCGTTCGCCGCAGGATCGGGAGTAGCCCTCCGATCCCACCCGCCTTGACGCTATTGCAGGTCACGCGCGGTTCCGGAAACGGCCCGAATGCAAGAAAGCGCCCGGAAATTTGCATTCGTGCAGTGCGAATGCAAGGTTGCTGCATTCGCGCCACCGTCGTCCCTGCACCCATGTTCCGCGGCACGCCGGGCCCATTCTCGATGAGCGTCGTTACGCCTCGGGCACGGTCTTGTCGCCGGTGAGCACTGGCAGGAGTTTGGTCTCGACGTCGTCCAGCATGGACATCAGGATGGGGAGATATTCCCAGCCCCAGAGGTTGGCGTCCAGGAAAATGACGCGCTCGTTCTGCACTGGCTCCAGCAGTAGCCAGGCCGGGCTGGCTGCCAGTTCCTCCTGCGTCCCGGCGCCTTCCAGCATCACGATGACCGTGTCTGCCGCATTGAGCTGCGCCAGGTTCTCGAAGCTCAGTTGCACCTCGCCAGCGGTGGGATCAGCCTGGAAGGCTGGCTGCGCAAGGCCAAGGGTGCGCAGGATCATGTTCGCGGAGCGATCGACCGGCACAAAGAAGTTGCCGGCGCCCTGCCAGATGATGGTTGCCACCGGCTTGTCGCCAGCACCGGATGCGGCAACCATCGCTTGCAACTCGGCCACCCGCGCGGCGAACGCCGCGATCTGCCGCTCGGCCTCTTCCTCCCGCCCCAGCGCCAGCCCGACGTTGCGCATGTTCTGCATGATTTCATCGTCATGGGTGTAGCCGTAGGGGAAGCAGAGCGTGGTCACGGCCTCCTTGGCCAGGGTGCACGTTACCTCGTTCCAGGGATCGCCCTCCTGCCCGCTCATCTCCAGGATGAGGTCAGGCTCGAGCGCCATCGCCTTCTCGATGTCGAGCATCCAGTCCGCATCAGCGCGCACGTTGGCGACGCTTTCCAGCATGGCCGCCTGCTCGGGCAAGGGGAACTCGGTGGCATCCGGCACGATGCAGACCGGGATTACGCCGAGCGCGAGCATGTTCCCCACGTCGTGGTGCCGCACGGCGATCACGCGCCGCGGCTGCTCGGGCACGATCTCCGGCCCAAACGCATCCTCAACCTCACGCGCTCCGGCCTGCAATGCGCTGGACGGGCGGGCGCTGCCGAGCATGGCCAGCGTGACGCCAATGCCACCAGCCACGACCGAACGCCGGGTGCGCCCGGTGCCCGCCAAGGCCGCTCTCGCAGGCGCGTATCCAGGCGAATCGAGATCGGGAACTCCAGCCACTGCGCAACGCTCCTCGTCTGGTCAGGTCCTGCCGGGGCGCGGCGTTATCCCGCGCACGGCTGATTGCCGAATTTCTGGCGGCACTGTCTGCGTGCGGGCGGTGCTGGCCCGATCTCACGCGCGCCACTATCATATCCGATGGAATCAGTCGGATATGCGGCAGTCTATCGTGCCCATGAGGAAGCGTCTATTCATGCCCTGGTCCAGCATCTGTCGAGTGAGTGTGATGCCCGTCGTCAACCCCACGCCTGCCGGACCGTGGGAAAGCGTTGATCGCGCTGTCACGGCGACATCTCCCGGCGAACCCCATGAGGACTAACGCTCTTGCGCGCGAAGCCCCGCTGGCGCAGACGTACGCGCGGGTGCGGCTGGGGAATCCCTGGTTGCAGGTGTACGCCGGTGAGCATCCGGCTGGGGCCGTTTGCGCGTTGGCGGCGCTGCTGGACGCAGACTCGCTCGTAACCGAAGAGCAGTTTGCGCTGATGGCCGGGCAATACAAGACCCAGGATCGGGATATCCTGGTGCGCTTCAGCTTCTCCAGCTTCGTCTACGCACTGGCCTGCGCGACCGTCGGCCCATTCGGTGTGGATCGCCGTGTGCCCGTGCTGGACCTCGATCCGGCAGACCTCCGGGTGAGGTTGGGCAGGTCCGGCGTGGTGGATGCCCTCGTCCTGCCAGATAGCCGCTTCTGGTGCCTGCCGGATGACCCGGATGCCAACCACCCGGACGCCCTGCCCGTCGCGGACGAGCAGGCGCTGTGCGAACTGTTACGGAGCGGGCTGGTGCGGGCGTGCGCGCCGCTCATCGCCGCGCTGCGCCCACGGGCGCGGATCGGGGCGCGGGCGCTGTGGATCAGTGCGGCGGAAACGTGCGCCAGCATCCTGATCGACGCCCTGCCGCCGGGAACACCGGCCTCCGATGCCCAGGCGGCAGTGGATCAGTTGATTGGCAGCGCCAGCTCCCCGCTGCGTGCCCGCCCCGAAATCATCATGCTCGCCAGCGGCGCCATGCAGCACGTGAGCATGTTGGGCAGTGATTGCTGCACGAACTTCAAGATCCCGGGAGAGACCTACTGCGCTACCTGCCCGCACCGGCCACGCCAGGAGCGGATCGAGGCATTGCAATCGTGGCTGGCGGAACGCGCCGCGGCATCCGGAGCCACCGAGGCGGCCGGATAGCGCTGCGCCCGCTCACGCACGGAGCGGGCGGAAGAAAGCGCGGATGTCTGGCACGAGCAGTTCCGGGGCTTCCAGCGCGGCGAAGTGCCCGCCGCGTGGCATCTCGCTCCAGTGCGTGATGTGGTGATACGGTTCGGCGACGGCGCGCACGGGCCGCACCAGATCGTGCGGGAAGACCGCCACCCCAACGGGGACTTCGCCCGTGCTGAGGGGACCGCGCTTCCCGGCAGATTCCAGGTAGAGCCGGGCGGAGGACGCCGCGGTGCGGGTCAGCCAGTAGAGTGACACATTGGCCAGCAGCCAGTCAGTGCTGATCGGCGTGGCGGGATCGGCCCAGGTCAGCACCTTCTCCGCAATCCACGCCAGTTGCCCAACCGGGGAGTCGGTCAGGCTGAAGGCGAGGGTTTGCGGGCGCGTGGCTTGCAAGCGCATGTGCCCGGGCGGCTGAGCCAGGTAGCGGTTGATGGCATCGAGCCGACCCTGATCCTCCGGCGACAACTCCGGCAGCGGCTCGCGCGGTGGCGTGACCAGGTAGTTCAGGTGCACGCCGATCACTCGCTCCGGGGCGGCCACGGCGAGTTGGCGCGAAATGCCCATGCCCCAGTCCCCGCCTTGCGCTCCGAAGCGGGCATAGCCCAGGCGGGACATGAGCTCAGCCCAGGTGTCCGCTATGCGTGGGACATCCCAGCCACGCTCCCGGGTCGGCCCGGAGAACCCGAAGCCGGGAATGGAGGGGATGACCAGGTGGAAGGCATCCGCCGGGTCCCCTCCGTGCGCGCGCGGGTCGCTGAGCGGCCCGATGACCTCCAGGAACTCCAGGAAGGAGCCCGGCCAGCCGTGGGTGAGGAGCAGGGGGATGGCGGTTGCTTCTGGAGACGTGATGTGCAGGAAGTGGATCGGCTGACCATGGATGACCGTCGTGTACTGGGGCAGCGCGTTCAACCGCGTCTCCCAGGCACGCCAATCGAAGCTGTCTTGCCAGGTTGAGGCGAGTGCTTGCACAGTCGCCAGCGGCACGCCATAGTCCCAGCCAGCGTCCGGCAGTTCGTCTGGCCAGCGGGTGTGTGCCAGGCGAGCTCGCAGGTCCGCGAGCTCGGACCCAGGCACGTGGATGCGATAGGGTGTGATTTCCGGGGTCATGGGATAATCCTCAGCGATGACTGGTGGGTACGACCAACGTTGGTAAATCCAACTATATTCCTTTTCGTTGGTTGTGTCAACGGTTTCCCGCGCCCTGCGGATGAGGAGGGTTGAGGTGAGTGAGCAGCCGCCCGCGTTACTGCGGGCGATGCCGAGTTGGCTCCTGAGCCGGGCGGCGTTGATCGCGCAGCGCCTGGTGGCGGATGCGCTGGGGCAGGCTGACGCG
>JALYWD010000521.1 GCA_030852885.1 Chloroflexota bacterium
GGGCAGGTATGACGCACCACTTCGCGCTGCAGGTTCCAGACGAAGAGGCACTCGTCGCCTGGCGTGACGCCCAGAACGACATGCGCGTGCCGACCACCGACGTCAAGGACCGCGTCTATTTCAAGAGCATTTATCTGCACGACCCGGACGGGCATGTGGTCGAGTTGGCGACGGCTGGTCCCGGCTGGACCTACGACGAGGCGCCAGAGGCGCTTGGCAGCGCGCTGCAACTCCCGCCGTGGCTGGAAGGGCAACGTGAGAGCATCGCGGCCAATCTGCCGCCGCTGCGCGTGGCGGCGCCGGTGGGCCGCTAGCTACCCATCATTTGAGGAGCACAAGCATGAGCATAAGCGAACAGAACGTCATCACCCCGGCCGAGCCTTCCATCCACCCGGAGACCGTTATCGGGCATGTCCATCTCAAGGTCGCGGACCTGGATCGCTCTATTGCCTTCTACCATGAGAATTTCGGTTTTGATGTCACCTCCCGCTATGGTGCCCAGGCGGCGTTCCTCTCGGCGGGCGGCTACCACCATCACCTTGGGCTGAACACCTGGGAGAGTTTCGGCGGTGCGCCGCCGCAGGCGGGCAGCACCGGGCTGTACCACTTCGCCATTCTTTATCCGAACCGCAAGGAGCTGGCCCGTGCCCTGAAGCGGCTCATCGACCACGGGGTGCCGATTGACGGCGCATCAGACCATGGCGTGAGCGAGGCCATTTACCTGCACGACCCGGATGGCAACGGCATCGAAATCTACCGTGATCGGCCGCGCAACGAGTGGCCAGTCGATGCAAATGGCAACCAGACCATGTACACGCACCGTCTCGACCTGCGCGAACTCCTGACAGAACTCGACAGGGAGTAGCAGTTCGGCGAACATGGTGCGCGAGGGCTTCCGTCAGGCGGAAACCCTCGACACGTGCATTTCCCGGATCAATCACCCGCTGGAGACCAATGCCATGACCGGCAGCGCTGGCCCGGGCGCTCCTCACCGTCTCGCTGACGTGCCGCTTTTCGCGCGCCTGCCTCCGGCCGCGCTGGAGGAACTGGCCCGCGCTTCGCGGACGCGGACGTATCCAGCCGGGCAGGTCATCTGGAGCGAGGGAGACCCGGGGGATGCCCTGCTGGTGCTGGAGGAAGGGCAGATCCGCATCACGCGCACGACGGGCGGTGGCGTGGAAGTGGTCCTGGCCGTCAACGACGCGCCGGCCGCGCTGGGGGAATTGGCGCTGCTGGACGGCGAACCCCGCAGCGCATCCGTCATTGCTCAGCGGCCGGTGCGGGTGCGCTTCATTCCCCGCAGTGCGTTCCTCGCGCTCCTGCGTCGCGAGCCCGCCGCTGTCGAGGGGCTGCTGCACACGCTTGCCGCCATGGTCCGCGCTGGCAACGAGCGGCACCTGGCAGCCGTCGGCCTGGACGTGCCGGGCCGGCTCGCGGCGTGGCTCCTGGACCGCGCGAAGCCGCACGATGGAGCACCAGGCCACCTGGAGTTGACGCTGAATCGCAGCCAGAGCGAACTTGCCGCCGAGCTCGGCACCACGCGCTCGACGCTGAATCGCGCGATCAATGGCTTCATCGATCTGCACATTATTGCCCGGGACGGAGAGCGCGTGGTCGTGCTCAAGCCGGACGCGCTCTCTGCCTACACCGAACTGCCGCCAGAGTAGTTGGCGCGGTAGCACGAGCTGCCCTTGTCCTCGCGGTTATGCCGATATCCTCGCGGTTATAGAGAGACCGGAATGCTCTGCGGGAACCGGAACAGGTTGTCCGGGTCCCAGGCGCGCTTGGTTTCAACGAGCCGCGGGAAGTTGGCGCCGTAGTAGGCATCGGCCCAGTTTTCCAGGCTGCGATCCGGGAAATTCTGGTATGTGCCGCCGTTCAGATAGGGCCCCATCGCGGCGTAGTACTCCTCGATCCAGTCGAGATTCGCAATGATCAGGTCCGGATCGTCCGTTGGGCTCCACAGGACCTCCGTCTTGAACAGGAAGTCCGCCGACCGGTGGACAAAGGCGGTGGCGTCGGGGGCAACGTCCTTCGTCTTCCCGCCCCAGCAGAAAAATGCTGCCGTGCTTTCCTGTTCGCGCGAGGGCACGCCGGGCATCGCCGCAAGGCCTTCCAGCAACGTCGTGAGACCCGCGGGCGGCAGGACTCCCTCCACAAAGCCAGACTTGAGTTGATACGTTCCCTCTGGAGTCGTCGCGGCCAGTTCACTGCGCGCCGACGCAAACGGCATCTTCTCAATGCGCAGGCGGCTGGCTGGCTGCACCTCTTCCACCTGGTCCAGCAACTCGCGTACCACCTCCGGTTCGCCCCAGTAGACGCCGAGGACATTGACGACATACGGGGCAGGCTGAGAGAGCGGCGTTCGGGATTTCATACGCACACTCATGCGGAGACCCAGCTCGTTTGGAGCATCCACCTGCATCCGCAGCAGCGCATCCACCACCCCGGCCGTGTCGCCGCCGGTCCACACTGCCGAGACGTACGTGACGTCATGCGTCGGCACGAACCGGTAGGTGAACGAGGTGTTGACGCCAAAGTTGCCACCCGCCCCGCCCCGTAGCGCCCAGAACAGGTCGGCATTCTCTGTTTCTGAGGCGGTGACGAGCTCACCCGACGCCACCGCGATATCCGTCGAGACCAGCGAATCACAGGTCATGCCAAAGTGACGACAGCTAAACCCCCAACCGCCACCAAGCGTCAGCCCGGAGAGCCCGACCGTCGGGCAACGGCCACCCGGAACGTAGACGGCGTATGGCTCGATGGCGTCTCCGAAATCCGCGTTGTTGACGCCAGCGGCAACGGTGATCGTGCCCTCGGCAGGGTCCACCGTCACCCCGGCCATATCACGCACGTTGATGATCAATCCGGACGAGTTCGAGAAGCCGGCGTAGGAGTGACCACCGGATCGCACGGCGAAAGGCGTCCCCGTCTCTCTGGCCCAACTGACGCAGGTGGCAGCGTCACGCGGCGTGGCGCAAACGGCGATGCCCTCTGGGCGGGTGGCGGCATAGCGCGTCGCGTTGATCTCCATCGCCGCGGCGAACATCGGGTCGCCCTCCCGGAGCAACCGGCCATCGAGCCGATTGGCCAGGTCATTCCAGCCAGCATTGCTGACGGCCGGCACCGGCGTAGCCTGGGCGGACGCCGCCTGCCAGTGCCACGGGAACGCCGCCGCTGACGCGCCAGCAACAGCGCCCTGGAGCAAGCGGCGGCGTGACATCGAAGTTGCGGCCGAGCCAGTCATGAGTCCTCCCAAACGTGACGCACGTTTCCTGTCTCTCACAGATCCGACGACTCTGTTCCACACAAGGCACACGGGATTCGCGGAGATGGCAATATTGGGTGCCGGGAGCGGGACTCGAACCCGCACGACCTTGCGGCCACCAGCTCCTAAGGCTGGCGCGTCTGCCATTTCGCCACCCCGGCAGGGGTTGCCGTGAAGTGTAGCGGCCCCGTGTACCCGCTGCGCGTTTGCCGGGCAGCCCATCCTCGGATAGCATCCGGCGGTTGACCGTTTCGCACAAGGAGGTACCCGTGTCCACCGCTGATCCCCTGGCGAGACGCCAGTTTGGCAAGACGCCGCTTATGGTGCCGCCCATTGCCGTCGGTTGCGCGCCGATCGGCAACATGGCGGACACCTTTGGCTACGACGTCTCCGAAGCGGACGCCATTGCCACGATCCTGCGCGCGCTGGATAGCCCGCTCCCGTATATCGACACCGCCGCCCACTACGGTGACGGCGAAAGTGAGCGCCGCGTCGGCCTGGCCCTGAGGGAGGCAGGTGGCCTGCCCGAGGGCGCCGTGTTGCAGACCAAGGAAGGCCGCGAGCTCCAGAACAACGACTACTCCGGTGAAACGGTCAAATGGCGCATGGAGCGCTCCCTGAAGCTGCTCGGCGTGGACCACGTCGATGTCGTCTACCTGCACGACCATGAGTGGACGACGTTCGAGAACGCCATGGCGAAGGGGGGGCCGGTCGAGGTGCTGCGCTCCTTCCAGGAGCAGGGCGTGGTGGACTACCTCGGCATCGCTGGCGGCCCGGTCCCGCACCAGATGCGCTTCGTGGAAACGGGTCTCTTCGACGCGCTCATCCACCACAACCGGTACACGCTCCTGAACCGCTCGGCCGAGCCGCTGATCCAGGCGGCCCACGAGCGTGGCATGGCCATCCTGAATGCGGCGCCCTACGGCAGCGGCATGCTGGTCAAGGGGCCGGATGCCTACCCTCGTTACGCATACCAGCAGGCGTCGCAGCAGATGGTGGATCGCGTTCGGCAGTACCAGGCCATCGCCGAGCGCTATGGCGTGCCGCTGGCGGCGGTCGCGCTGCAGTTCTCCACGCGCGACCCGCGCACCACCGCCACCATCGTCGGGATGAGCCGTGCCTCCCGCATTGACGACACGTTGCGGTATCTCACCACGGAGATTCCGGACGCGCTCTGGGATGAAATCGCGGATATCCCGTTTGATTCGGATGACCCCGAGGTGAACCGGTTCAAGTAGGGGGAAAGCGCCCTCAGTCCGGCCCGTCTCCGGCGAATCGGCAAATGGATCGGGTCTGCCGGCGCATCAGCGTCAGCCCGCAATTCGCACCGGCGATCGCGGAACCTGGAGGACGAGATTTTTCGCCTGCGGGCTCAGAATGACACGAGGAGAGGGTGCTGACCAGGCGACCCTCTCCCGGACGCACGTGTACTGATGGATGCCGTTACTGGATGCGGGATCGGAAGGGGCGCCGCCCGGCGACGCCGAGTGTCGTGCGGTACAGCGCCCCGGCTCCCTCCCCTTCGGCTGCCCGGTCAGTGCCGCCGGCCAGGGTCACGTAGGCATCCGTCCAGGTTGGACCGCCGAAAGTGATGCTGGAGACCTTCCGCGCCGGGAACGCCTTGCTGCCGAGCAACTGGCCGCCAGGAGAGTAGTGAAAGAGCGCACCGCCGTCCCACCGGGCAGACCAGATGTCACCATTTGCATCCAGGCTCATGCCGTCGGGTACGCCCTCACCTGCCGGGACCTGGACCACCACAGCATCGAATGAAATGCCACCGCTGGCCTGGTCGTAGTGGTAGCGAGAAATCGTGCGCGTGCTTGAGTTTGTGTGGTACATCCCGGCCAGGTCGGGCGTGAAATCCATCCCATTGGAGACGCCGGCGTCCTCCAGCACCAGTGTGAGGGAACCGTCCGGGTCCAGCCGGTAGAGGCGCCCGCCGCGGTCGCCAGCGGGCATCGTGCCAGCGAACACACGTCCCGATGGATCAGCGATCACATCGTTGAACCGCGTGCCTCGTTCAGCCGGAATTTCAGCCACCACCACGCGTTCGGTCCCGGCGGTTGGATCCCAGGTCCAGATCCGACCATTGTCACCGAACATCAGGAGTTCGCCGCTCTCCTGGATGGTGAAACCGCCAATCTGGCTATCGCCCTGGTAGATCAGAGCGTGGGCGTCAGCCGCCGGGTCGTAGCGATAGAGGCGGCCCGCCGGGATATCAAGCCAGAACAGCACTTGCAGGTCCTCGTGCCAGAGCGGACCCTCGGTCGTGTCGCAGCGCTCGTCCGCAATCCGTGCGATCGGTGCATCATATGCCGGCATCAGCGTTTGCCTTTCCTTTTGTTGCCCTGGTTCCTGAACGCAATGATTTTGTTGGTGTTCTCCTGCCCGGGTTGCAGAATGCGCCATGCTGCCGTATGATGCGCGGCATGAGCGACCTGATGCGCCTCAAGCAGACCAGCGGCATGTCCATGATCTCGATTATCGAGATTATTAAGACTACCTTGCCTGCCGGTCCGGAGGGGCGCGACTGACGGTCGCGGACCACTGAAACGGATCGGCAGGCGGGAGCGGAAACGCTCCCGCTTTTTTGTGCGTTGAAATTCGTCGTGTACCGAGGGCTGGCACAATGATCGTCATGAAATTTGGAGGCACCTCCGTCGGGGACGCGGTTCGCGTTCACCAGGTTGCCGCCATCATCGAGGCCCAGCCCCTTCCCCGGGCGGCCGTGGTGTCTGCCGCAACCGGCGTCACCAACCTGTTGCTGGATGCCGCCCGCGCGGCAGCCGCCGATGGCGAGGAGTTCAGCTCGCGCCTCGTGGCGGATGTGCGGTCTCGCCACGAGGCAATTGCCGAATCGATCGAGGATGAGACCGAGCGCGTCGCCACCCTGGCCGCGCTCGATCAGCTTCATGCCGCGCTCGATGACGCGCTAGCGCATGTTTCACGCGCAGGAGACCTTTCCGCGCGAGATTCTGACCGGGTCGTGGCCACGGGCGAGAAGGCCATGAGCATCCTGCTCTCGGCCATCCTGCGCTCCCGGGGCACGGCCTCTGCGCACGTCTGGGCGGACTCTGTCATCGCGACCGACGACCGCTACGGGAGTGCCCGTCCGCAGCGCGAGCGCACGCGCGAGCTGGCGGATGCCCGGGTACGCCCACTGCTGGAAGATGGCCACACCGTGATCTTCACCGGTTTCATTGGTCACGCGCCGGACGGCACGACCACCACGCTGGGCCGGGGAGGTTCCGACTACAGCGCCACGCTGCTGGGTGCAGCGCTCGATGCCGACGAGGTCCAGATCTGGACCGATGTCCCGGGCGTGCTCTCCGCGGATCCGCGCCAGGTGGCCGACGCCCGCGTGGTGCCGGGCATCTCCTACGACGAAGCGCAGGAACTGGCCCACTTCGGCGCCAAGGTCCTGCATCCGCGCACGATCCGCCCGGCCGTTACGCTCGGCATCCCGGTGCGCATTCTCTCCACGTTTGCGCCGAACGAGCCAGGCACGCTGGTCACGCGCGAATCGCCTCTCGAAAGCATCAAGGCGGTTACCGCCCTCGGCAACCTGATGCTGCTCACGGTCGATGTCCCTGAGTTGGAGGATCTCGCGGCGGCGTCGGCTGCCGTCTTCGGTGCGCTGCATGACGACCGCGTCGAGGTTGTCGCCGCGTCGCAGGCGTCATCCCGCCGCCGCATGACCTACCTGGTCGATGCCGCCGGGCAGGGTGGCTGCCGCCGGTTGCAGCAACGGATGGCCCTGGTCCTTGACGAGGCGCAGGTCGACGCCGAAGTTGCCTGCGATGACGACGTTGCGCTGGTCGCGGCGGTCGGCGCCGGAGTTGCGGCTTTCCCCCAGGCCCTGTCACAGTTGCTCGCGGTGCTCGGCAAGGCCGGCATCCCGGTGCTTGCCACCAGCCAGCAGGTGACCAATGTCGCCATGACGGCGGCTGTCTTCGCCAAGGATGCCGCGCGGGCTGTCCAGGCCCTGCACGACGCCTTCATCAAGCCGCAGGTCGCCACCGCGCGCGGCAAACGGCCACGCCGGACAAACATGCTGTCCGAGAGTTTGCGCGTCGGGTAGACCACACGATCACCTGGAATCAAGGTCTGAGCCGCCTGCGTTTGCGGCCCAAGGGAGGGTTTCTGTGTCGTCAAGCAAGCGAATTCCTGTTGCCGTACTCGGGGCCACAGGCAGTGTTGGCCAGCGGTTCGTGCAACTGCTGGCGGATCACCCCTGGTTCGAACTGGCCGAAGTGGTGGCGTCGGACCGCTCCGCCGGCCAGGCATACGCCGAGGCTGCCGACTGGCGGTTGAGCGCGGAAATGCCCGCTGCCGCGGGCAGCCTGGAGGTCAGGGACTACGGGGCCGAACTCACCAGCCCGGTGGTCTTTTCGGCGCTGCCGGGTGAGGTGGCGGAGGAGATCGAGCAGCGCATGGCCCGCGAGGGACGCGCGCTCTTCTCGAACACCTCCTTCCACCGCATGACGCCCGATGTCCCGCTGCTCATCCCGGAAGTGAATCCAGAGCACGCGGCAGCGATCAAGGTGCAGCAGCAGAACCGGGGCTGGAGCGGCTTCATCGTTACCAACCCGAACTGCTCGGCCATTCACCTCGTGCTGGCCCTCAAGCCGCTCCACGATGCGTTCGGGATCGACGCGCTGGCAGTCACCACCATGCAGGCCGTCTCTGGCGCGGGCTATCCCGGCGTGCCCTCGCTGGACATGATTGACAACGTGGTGCCCTTCATCAGCACCGAAGAAGAGAAGATGACCGAGGAAACAAAGAAGCTCCTCGGCGGCTTCGATGGCGCGTTCCAGCCCGCCGATCTCGTGATGACAGCGCACTGCAACCGCGTGCCGGTGCGCGATGGACACACCGAGTGTGTATCGATTCGCTTCAAGGAAACCGCCTCGCCGGAGCAGGCTGCCGAGGCGATGGCCAATTTCCGGGCCCGGCCGCAGGAACTCGACCTGCCCTCGGCCCCGGCTCGCCCGATCATCGTGCGCAGCGAGCGCAACCGGCCACAGGCGAACCTGGACCGCGACGCCGAAAAGGGCATGGCCACCACCGTTGGCCGCGTCCGCGAGTGCCCGCTCCTGGGCACGAAATTCGTGCTGCTGGGGCATAACACGATTCGCGGCGCCGCCGGCGCCTCGATCCTGAATGCGGAACTCTTCAAGGTCGAGGGGCTCTTGCCCGTCTGAACCTCACAAATCGACAGGTGATCGGTTTGCCTAACGCCCGGTGTTTTCGCCGGGCGTTAGGCATTGACAACGCCGCATTCCCGCATGTAATACTTCGGCCCATGAATGATTCGGCTTACGAAATATCAAGTGAACGAAGTAATCTTGACGCGCAGGTTGGGCAGTGCGCGGAACTATTGCCGGTCCTCGCTCGTGCGATGAACTGCGCGATCATCGAGCTCAGCCAGGCACTCGAGGTGACGCCCGCCCAGGTGAAGGTGCTGCTGCAGCTTTCGCGCAAGGAGCAGATGTCAGTCGGCGAGATCGCCGACGCGCTCTTCGTTTCCATGCCGGCTGCATCCGAAATCGTGGACCGATTGGTTGATACGGGCCACGTGGTGCGAGCGTCAGACCCCGCGGACCGGCGCCGCGTGATGATCAGCACGACAATGGAATCGCAACAGGTCATTGACCGGCTGGTCGAGCTGCGTCGAACGCAGATTCGCAAGGCATTGCTTCGCCTTTCACCGGAAGAGCGCCCAGGTGCGGTTCGCACGCTGGAAGCGCTGATTGCAGAACTCGGCAGCAAGGACGAACTCCGGGCGGCGCTCAAGCGCGGGGCTCCCCATCCCGCATGACACCCAGCCAGAAAGGAACCTTCCCGATGACCGATCAACGCCAGCCGGCGGACCAGGCTGCGCCTGAACGCAATCCGTGGTTAATCCTGCTTGTCCTCTGCGGCGCCGTGTTCATGCTGTTGCTGGACACGACGATCGTCAACGTGGCGCAGCAGAAGATCAAGATTGCGCTCGAAGCTGACCTCTCCGAGATCCAGTGGATCCTGGACAGCTACATCCTGGCCTACGCCGTGTTGATCCTGTCGTTCGGCCGCCTGGGAGATGTCTTTGGCCGGAAGAAGCTCTTCGTGTATGGCATGAGCATCTTCACGCTGGCTTCAGCCCTCTGCGCCGGGTCTACGCTCATATCGCAGGTCACCGGCATCCCTCCGGCGACCGCTCTCATTGGCGCCCGCGTGCTCCAGGGTGTTGGCGGCGCGATGATGATGCCGCAGACCCTTTCGCTAATCACGGTCGCCTTCCCGCCGCAGAAGCGCGGCTCCGCCATGGGCGTGTGGGGCAGCGTGGTTGCGCTCGGCGCGGTCCTGGGCCCGATAGTCGGCGGCTGGCTGGTCACGAACTACGCGTGGGAATGGGTCTTCCTGATCAATGTTCCCGTGGGCATTGCGGCCATCCTGGCCACCCTGGCCATCGTTCCGGAATCGGTTGATCCGTTTGCCTCCGGTCGGATCGACTTTGGCGGGATTCTGCTCTCAGGTTTGGGGACCTTCGCCCTCGTGTACGCGGCTATCGAAGGGAATGCCTTCGGCTGGACCAGCCCGGTCATCCTCGGGTCGTTTGCCGCCAGCATCATCCTGCTCACGCTCTTCATCTGGTGGGAGTCGCGCGCCGATGACCCCATGATGAAGCTCGAACTCTTCGCCATCCGCAATTTCTCCGTGGCAAACATTCTCGGGTTGGCTACCTCGTTTGGCATGCTCGGCGTTTTCTTCCCGATGACCGTCTTCCTGCAGGGCGCGCTGGGACTATCGCCGCTCGAGGCGGGCCTGGCCATGCTCCCGAATGGCCTCGTCCTGATGGTTGTTGCGCCAACCGCCGGTCGTCTCTCGGACAAGATCGGCGCGCGCTGGATTCTCGTCACGGGCCTTTCGCTGATGGCGGCCGGCATTGTCGCGATGATCCGGCAGATCTCACCAGACGCTACACAGTGGTCCTTCGTCCTGCCGCTTGCCATCACCGGCGTGGGCATGGGCATGACCTTCGCGCCCATGACCGCCACCGCCATGCGCCAGGTCCCGCCGCGCATCGCAGGCAGCGCGTCGGGCATTCTCAACACCACACGTAACCTGGGTCAGGTGCTGGGCATCGCGGTGCTTGGCTCCATCCTGCAGTCGCGCCTGGGGGTTCACGCCGCCGAGACGCTGAGCCAGGTCAGCAACCTCGATCCGGACGTGGGCAGCACGCTCGGAGACCTGATCGCCACCGGGCGGGTCGAGGCGATCCCGGCGGCGCTCCCGCCAGGGTCCGAGACGCTGCTGCCGCTCATTCTCGGCAGCATGCGGCAAGCCTTTGCCCTGAGCATGCATGAAACGTTCGCCATCAGCGCCATTGCGTGCCTGCTGGGTGCAGGCGTCGCCCTGCTGATCCAGAATCCGAAACCCGGTACAGTTCCTTCTCGGCAGGCCCGTGCGGAGACTGTTGCGCACGCCGTAGCTGCTGACTAGCGAAAGACAAGGGGTACCAGCGCCAATGGACATTCGCCTCGACGGCAAGAAGGCGCTGGTAACCGGGGCCAGCAGCGGGATCGGCAGCGGGATCGCACTGGCCCTGGCGGAAGCCGGCGCGGATGTCGGCATCAACTACCGCACCAACGTGGCCGGGGCCGAAGCGACGGCCGCCCTGGTACGGGCAACCGGGCGCGAGACACTCCTGCTCCCGGCTGATGTCGGCCATGAGGACCAGGTGGAGGCGATGTTTGCCTCATTCGACGACATCTTTGGGGAAATCGACATCCTGGTGTCGAACGCCGGCCAGGGCTCAGCGGGCCGCCCAATTCACGAAACAACGTGGCAGGACTGGGATCGCCTGCTGCGCTCCAACTTGCATGGGCCGTTCCTGTGTGGTCGCGCCGCGGCGCAGCGGATGGTCCGCCGCAACACGGGTGGGCGCATCATCAACATCTCCTCGGTACACGAAGAAGCGTGTAATACCCCGAACGACGGCCCCTATTGCGTGTCGAAGGCTGGTCTGCGCAACCTCACCCGCGCCATGGCGCTTGAGTTGGGGCCGCTGGGAATTACCGTCAATGATGTTGCGCCCGGCATGATCCTGACGCCGTTGAACGCACGGGCGATGGTTGATGCGCCCTATCTGGCTGACGCAGAGGCGCAAATAGCCGTGCGCCGCGCCGGCCTGCCGGCTGACGTGGCGCACATGGTGGTATTCCTGTGTTCTGAGCAGGCGTCCTACTGCAACGGAGGAACGTATCTTGTAGATGGCGGCTGGATGCTGGACTGGCCGCCGGTCTGATGCCGCCTGCTAGAGGCGCTGGTACTCCTCCAGGTCAAGCACGAAGACCGTGGCGGCGGACGCGGGCGCGCCTTCACTCGACTCGTGTGGCGCCATTCCTGATCGCGCCGATTGCTTGATCAAATCAAGCACGAGGTTCACCTGATCCTCTTCCGCGCCGATCATGAGCGTCGTGTTGCCGCGACGTAGAAAACCTCCGGTGCTGGCGAGCCGCGTTGTCCGGAAATCTGCTTCCAGCAGCGCGTCAACGACAACGTCCGCGACCTCGTTCTGGATGACGGCGATTACCAGCTTTTTCATGCGCTCCGTGCCTCACAGGTACGCCAGTGCTCGCTCTTCGCTTGAGAACCAGTCACTGTCGGGTTGGTAAAGCGATGGACCGGGGTTGGTCTACCGACCGGACGCATCGCCGCATGACCGATGTACCGCACCATACTACTGTGCATCGCGCCCGTGTGAGGGACGCTGACGAAAAGAATTGCGTTCCGCATCGAGATACCCCTGCAGGATAAATGCCGCCGCCATGGCGTCGATCTCCCCGCTGCGCCGGCTTTTCTTCCGCCCCTGCGCTACCAGCGCGCGTTCCGCCATGGTGCTGGTCAGCCGTTCATCCCAGAACACGATCTCCAGGGAACCGTCACTGGCGCTCGCCAGGGTCTCCGCGAAGGCACGCACCGTCGCGGCCTGTGGCCCCTCCCGGCCAGACATGCCCGTCGGCAAGCCGATCACGATCACGCCTGCACCCTGCGCCCGCGCGGCTTCCACGATGCGTTGCAGATCACCTTCGCCGCGCTGCACCACGCCTGCCGGCGAGGCGAGCATGCCCAACTCGTCGGCTATGGCCATGCCGATGCGCCGCTCGCCCACGTCGAGCCCCATGGTGCGCGTACGCGACACTGTCATCCCTCGTCCTCGAACACCACGCGGTCCGTGTTCTCTGGCACGTTCTTGATCAGCCAGCCCGGGGTGATCTCGACCCGCGCTCCAGCCACCGCCGGATCCTTCGCCAGGACCGCCTCGGCTTCCGCCGGGCTCAGCCCCGCCATCGCAGCCGCAAGCTGGCGCTTCCGCGCGTCGTCCAGCACCAACCGGGCCTCGACATCGGCAGAGATTTGCAGCCGGGAGCCGCGATCTTCCGTGCGCTCCACGACCGGCGGGTTTACGCGCATCTCCTTGACAGGCACGGTGTAGCCGGGAGGTGCGCTGGCGATCAACTCATCGGCCAGGTCCTGCTCGAAATCGACCTCTGCCTGCTTGAGATCCACCACCGTAACTTCCAGTGTCATGGCGCTCTGCAAACTCACCGCGTCCCCACGCTCACCCACGTCGTGATCGAACGTGTCTTGCTGGCTGAGAACCTTGACGCCCGTGACCACAAACCCCTGGTCACCATTTTCCCCGTTGACCGCCCTGGTGGCCAGGTCATCGGCGGCCTCACTGGCCTGGTCCAGCAGAGCGTCAAGGTCCCCTTGCGTGACGACGCGGTACTCCTGGTCCGTGCCGCCGCTGGTGGGCTCCATGCGGTTGCTGTAGTAGACCCCGTTCGGCAGCCTCCCGCCGATCTCGCCCGTGCCGACGTTCCCGGCCGCTCCGCCCGTCGTGGCCTGCACCTGGCCCGTGGCCGCTCCGGGCTCGCCCGTAGCAGCATCGGCGGCTGGAACCTCCACGGCCTCGGTGAACGTGAACTCGGTTCCCGCTTCAGTGGAGACCGTGGTGCCTGCATCGACGGTCACCGGATCTGATCCGGCATTCCGCAGTTCAATCGGGCCACTTGCTGGCAGATCCGGCACGGTTTCGGCGCCAGACGCGGCAATCTCCCCGCTCCATGCCACCTCCACCTGCTGCTGTTGCGTGGGAAAGGCGAAGGCGGCGCCATCGTCGAGCGGCTGGCCGTCGGTTGTGGCATCGAAGACGATTGCTGCGGAGACATCCTGCGTGCGTGGCACATAGCGCACAATGGCCTGCGGCGTTAGTGCGCGGAACAGGAATGCGGCTCCCACCACGAGGACAGCCAGCAGGAGCGCCACCGGGAGCCAGCGGCGCGGCGGATTGCGGCGCACCAACTCCTGCACCGGAGCGTTCGCTTCCTCATCCGGTGCATCCTCCGTGACCTCGGTCACCTGCGCCGGCCAGAGCAGGATGGGATCGGGCCCGGAGTAGACCTCCTCCTCAGGCTCAGCGATCACCATTGGTGGAGGCGGCGGCAGCGGCGCGGCGGCGCGCGCTGGCGGCTTGCGCTTCGGCGCAGACGCCATCTGCAGGCCGAGTCGTTCCCCCAGCTTCAGGCGCAGGGGGTCTGACGTGCGCACGATGACCGAGAGCCGCTCATCGTCCAACGCGGCTTTCAGCGTGCGGAACTCGTTGGCGGTGAGGAGCAGCGGGCTCTCGACCGGCACGATCAAGTGCACCGTGTGACCGCCAGCCGCCGCGGCACGGATACGGTCCAGGACTTCAGGCAGCGATTCGTCGTCGCGGACCACTACAGTCGGTGGCCGCCGGGTGGCGGTGCGCGCCTCACTCATCCTGTAGCTGCTCGCGGCTGCTAATTGCTGGCACTGCGAGCCACAATCGTGGCAACGGCGGCGAGTGCATCATCCAGGCGCTCCGGGTCTTTGCCGCCCGCCTCGGCCAGTTCTGGACGGCCGCCGCCGCGCCCATCCACGATCGTCGCGGTCTCGCGCACGATATCACCGGCCTTGATGCCGCGCCCGATCAGGTCCGGCGTGACCATGGCCAGCAGGCTCGGCCGTCCCTCGATCACCGCGCCAAGCACGATCACTCCGGAGCCAAGGCGGTCGCGCAGACGGTCACCCATCTGGCGCAGGGCGTCCTTCCCGTCCACATCGGCCCGGGTTGCCAGTACGCGCACGCCGTTGACATCGACCACCTGCGAGAGCAGATCCCCCGCCCGCGCCGAGGCGAGTTGCCCACGTAGCCGCTCCGCCTCGCGCTCCAGGCCGCGAATACGCTCCTGCTGCGTCTCGATCTGCGCCGGGAGGTCCGACCACGTGCTCCGCAGGGCGCGTGCGCTGCTTTCCAGCACCTGCTGCTGGGTCAGGATCCGCTCGATAGCCGCATCACCCGTGAGAGCCTCGATCCGCCTCACGCCCGCCGCCACGCTCCCTTCGGAGGTGATGACGAACGGGCCAATCTCCCCGGTGGCGGTGACATGCGTCCCACCGCACAGCTCCGCTGAGAAGCCGGGCACCTTGACCACGCGCACCGTGTCGCCGTATTTCTCGCCGAAGAGCGCCATGGCTCCGCTCGCGACAGCATCCTTGTAGTCGCTAACCTCCGTGGTCACCGGGGTGTTGCGCGCGATTTGCTGGTTGACGATCTCCGCGACGCGCACAGCCTGCTGCGCGCTCATCGGCTCCAGCGCCGTGAAGTCGAACCGCAAACGGTCCGGCGCCACGAGCGAGCCGGCCTGGTGGACCTCCTCTCCCAGCGTCTTGCGCAACGCCCGGTGCAGGAGGTGAGTCGCGGTGTGATTGCGGCGGATTGCCTGTCGCCGCGCGACATCGATTTCCGCGCGCGCGGGCTCACCTGCGCGTACGAAGCCCTCGGCCACCATGCCGCGATGCACAAAGACATCCGGGGTTGGCTTGAAGGTGTCGTCGATGTCGATGACGCCCGTTTCGGTGCGAATCGTGCCCTTGTCGCCGATTTGACCGCCCGATTCGCCGTAGAACGGCGTGCGGTCGAGCACAACCTCGACCACGTCGCCAGCCTCTGCCTCTTCGATGGGCCCATCCGGCCCGGCCAGGCCCAGGATGGTGGCATCCTCCGCCGTCGAGGTGTAGCCAGTGAACGTCGACGGGCCGCCCGCCATTGCTACGTAAATCTCCGCCCGTGTCCGGGAGAGGTCCTGGAACGCCGCGGCGGCGCCGCCACGGCTCGCTGCGCGCTGCTCGGCAAACGCCTGCTCGAAGCCGGCGGTATCAACCTCCAGCCCCTGCTCCCGCGCCAGCTCCAGCGTCAGGTCGAACGGAAAGCCGTAGGTGTCGTAGAGGCGGAAGACCTCGCGTCCCGGCAAGACCGAGGCGACGGTCTCGCCCTGGGCGGCAGCTCGTGCGGCGAGATCGGCGACCAGCGCCTCGAAGCGCGCCATGCCGGCGCTGAGCGTGCGCCCGAAGCTCTCTTCCTCGTGCTGCAACACCTTCTCGATCTGCCCACGCCGCTCGGTCAACTCCGGGTGATGGGCCGCAAACTGCTCGATGACGATGCCAGCCATCTCCGCGAGGAAGGGCTTTTCCAGACCAAGCTTGCGTCCGGCCCGAATGGCGCGGCGCAGGATGCGGCGCAGCACGTAGGAGCGCCCCTCATTGCCCGGCAGCACGCCGTCCGCAATCAGGAAGGTTCCGCCGCGCCCGTGATCCGCGATGATCCGCAGTGCCCGGTCATGATCCGCATCCGCACCATACGTGACGCCAGCGAGGCTGGCCGCGCGCTGGATGATTGCCTGGTAGAGATCGGTGTCGTAGATAGAGCGCGCGCCCTGCATGACCATCGCGAGGCGCTCCAGGCCCATGCCGGTATCCACGTGCTGGCGCGGCAGCGGCGTCCGCGACCCGTCCTCCGCCTGGACGAACTCCATGAAGACGTTGTTCCACACCTCCAGGTAGCGGGTACCGTCGCCCGGTGGGAAATCGGGCAGACCGCTGCCGGCCTCTGGCCCGAGGTCGAAGTAGATCTCTGAGTCCGGGCCATTCGGGCCCGTCGGCCCGACCGGTCCCCACCAGTTGTCGCTCAGCTTGAACACCCGGTCGGCCGGCACCCCGATCTCTTCGGTCCAGATGCGCAGCGCGTCCTCATCGTCCGGGTGCACGGTGGGATAGAGGCGGTCCGCCGGAATGCCCAGCACCTCGGTGAGAAATTCCCAGGAGAACTTCAAGGACTCGCGCTTGAAATAGTCGCCTACGGAGAAGTTGCCGAGCATGAAGAAGAAGGTGCAGTGACTGTCGTCACCGACCTCCTCGATATCGACGGTGCGAAAGCACTTCTGCACCGAGACCATGCGTTGCGCGGGCGGCTGCTCCAGACCCAGGAAGTACGGAGTCATCTGCTGCATACCGGCCGTGGTGAGCAGCACCGTAGCGTCGTTGTGCGGCACGAGCGAGGAGGAGGGCATCAGGCGGTGCTGACGCTCCTGGAAGAACTCGACGAAGCGGCGTCTCACTTCCTCGCCACTCAGCGGTGCTGGCATCGGGCTGACCATTGCTCGGGGATCCTTCCCACTGTGAAAGAATGCGGTGGCGTAAACGTTCCGGCGGCCAACCACCAGCGGACCAATCGCAGATTGTGCCAGACACCCGGCGCAGAGACAATTATGATGGTTTTGAACGCTCCCAGAGTTCGCGAAAATCCTCGCGCACCGGCACGAAAGTCTCCACGAGTTCGGCCCCTTCCGGTCCGGCCGTGGCTTCGTGCGGGACGTGCGGGCCGACGAGGTACGCCTCACCCACCGCGAGCGTGCGCGTCTCACCTTCCGCCGTCACGCTCAGCGAGCCTGCGGTGACCACCCCGATCTGTTCATGCACGTGCGAGTGCTGGGGCACGCCCGCACCCGGCTCCAGTTTCACCCAACAGGTGAGAAAGCCTTCGCCAAACATCGGGCGCATTTCGACGCCCGTCGCGGTGGTCATGGGGTGAACCTCGTTCCGCTTCACCCACTGCACGCCCCCGGCTCCCTGGTTGCCTGCTGACATCGGCATCCTCCGTTGCACTGACTCAACTCACCTTGTGCGCTATTGTCGCCTATTGCTGTCGGCGGAACCGACAGGAAATGTTATGTCCTGTAGTCCGAAAGAGTTGAATCGAACGTGCGTTCTTGACATTACCTGTGGAGGCTCATACGCTGCTGGGAGAGGGTGAGATCGTCTATGTCGAAACCACCGCCCAATCCACGCAAGAACATCGCCGGCCGCGATGGCGTCACCGCTGAGGAGCGGGAACTTCCCCCCAGCCGCAGCCCGAGTTTGCTCCGGGAAGAGCAGAAGACGGCCGCGGCAGCACCAGACCAGTTGCCGCTCTTCTTACCGGGTCCTCCTGGCTCGCTCACGCCTTCCCTGGGCGGGTTGCCGCCACTTACGCCCAGCAGTAGCCTGGAACTGGCACGCTCCTGGTACCGGCGGGAGCTGGAGCAGGCCAAACGCCCGGAAAACACAATCGAGTCGTATTGCTACGACCTCGTGGTGCTGGAAAAGCTGATCGGCCCCAAGCCGATCAACCGCGTTTCCCAGAAGGATATTGCCCGGCTGCTGGGGGAGGCCAATGGCCGCTCCACGCGCAAGCGCCGCCTGACCTCGGTGCGCCGCTTCTTTCGCTACCTGATCGATGACGCACGCGTCCTGAAGGCAGACCCCACGGAGGGGCACTACCCCCACGCCATCGCCCTGCGGTCGCCCATTCCCTTGTTCGCCGCGGAGCAGGACGCGTTCCTGGCCGCGGCTGCCGAAGACGAACCATGGAGCTTGCCAGCGATCTGGCTGATGATGCGGCTGGGCCTGGCGCGATCTGAACTGCTGGCGCTGCGCCGGGAACATATCGATCTCGATGACCCGGCTGGGCCAGTCGTCTACGTTTTCTATGAAGACGCCGCCAAGCGCGGCAAGGAGCGAAAACTGGCCGGTGGCGAGGAGTTCCGCGCGATCTACCTCACCTACCTGGAGGAGCGCTCGCCGGTGGACCTGCTCTTCCCGGTTGGGCCACAGGCGGTCAACGGCATGGTCGACCGCGTGCGGGAAGCGGCCGGGCTGCAGAAGGAGGTCACGCCGCAGACCCTGCGCCACACCTTCGCCGTGGATCGCGCAACGGCCGGCGCCACCGAAACAGACTTGCTCGCAGTCCTCGGGCTCGCGAACGACGCGCGCAACCGCGCGAGTGTGCAGCGCTACCTGAAGCTGGCCGAACCTCCGCTTTAGTCCGCACGTCCGGCCAGCGCCAGGAGCCGGTCCGCCTGCTCGACCAACTCGTCCCGGTACTGGACGTGCTCGCGCCACCGCTCTGGCAACGCGTGAGCGCCGAACGCGGCGCCTGCCAACGCACCGGCAACCGCTCCGGTGGAGTCGGCGTCGTCGCCCAGCGATACGGCCTGCACGATGATCTCCTCCGCGCTGGGAAAGTTGGCGAGCGCCCAGAAGGACGCGCCAACCGTCTCGAGCACGTACCCTCCGGCCGCAACCTCGTCCCGGGACAGCGCGGACGCGGCAAGTACGGCTTCGGTCACGCGCTGATCCGGGATGCCGTCGATGGCCGCCGCGGGGGCATCGGCGAGGTCGCCGCCGTTCAGCAAGTGCACGAGGGCCTGGTTCACCGCCACAGCGCCCCAGGCGGCCCTTGATTCGGCGTGCGTCACCCTGGCGCTCTCCAGCGTGGCCTGCACAAGCCTGGCCGGGTCGATGCAGAAACGCAGGGCAACCGGAGCGCAGCGCATCACGGCGCCGTTCGCAGCCGCGCCGCGCTCGCCGCGCTCGGCCAGGGCTATCTCGCCTGACTCGGCTGGGGAAACGCCAGAGGCCAACGCACGCAAGGCGACAACGGTCGTGTTGCCGATGTCCTTGGGGGCACTGCGATACCACTCCAGCAGCCCCTCGCCGAACGCCGCGAGGTCCAGGCCTCCCTCGGTCAGGGCGCGACACAGAATCAGCGTTTGCTGCGTGTCGTCGGTAATCTCGCCCGGGTCCAGGTCGAGCCAGCCGCCGCCCACGAACTCGCGCACGCCGTCCGGGAAGCGCTGGGCGATGTCCGCGCGCTTCAGGAACTCGACCGGGCCACCCAGCGCGTCGCCGCACGCAACCCCCAGAAGGACGCCCCGGTAGCGGTCCTGGAGCGACGGCGGCGGCACGGAGAGATCGAGCGTTGCGACCAATGGGGCTTTCCCTTCCGGCATGCAGACTGTTAGACTTTTGTTGAATTGAATTTGCCACCCATGTCAGTGCCGACGGGAGGCGCGAAGAAGCTGTTGCGGGATACAGCTTCCAGCGTAGCAGGAGGACTCAGGACATGCGCGTGTCACGCCGGATTCGGCCGTCACAAGTGGGTTGTGCGGCATCCGCGAGTCGACGCCGTCTTCAAGCCGCGAGTCTCACCGAATCTCCAGATGCACCCCAGGCCCGGCCCCTTCCTCGCCCAGCATTCGTCATCCAGCCCGATGGCCAGATCCTCGCGACAGATCATTCGTCCAGCCAGAATGCCGCGCGTGCCGCTTACGACGAAGCTGGTTCCGTCGCGGTCGCCAGCACCCGGGGCTGATACCGCCTCACCCAATCCCGGTACGCTGCCACTTCCTGGCCAGCGCGCTCCTGGCCCCAGCCCAGTTCTGCCTGCGCTACGGCAGCGATTGCCGCGTCCGCGCCAATTCCCACAGTTGGGCCAAGACCCGTCATGGTGCGCCGGGCAACGACATCGGCCAGCGTCCGGGCACCTTCACGCTCGAATGCCCAGGTCACCTCCGCCGCAATTGCTCCTGATTCCGCGTCAATGACCGTCTCCAATCCGCGCTCCCTGGCGTAACCGGCGATCTCCTCCGCGCGGACGCCGTAGACCCGCAGCAGATGCTCGTTCGTCTGCAGCGGGAGCGTGGAGGTCGCCAGGAACTGCGCGCGAAACGCCTGCCAGTCCTGGCCCACTGGTGCGCCCGGCAACGGCATCCACGCCGTGGCGGACTTGCCCGACTTCATCCCCTGCGCTCGTTCAACCATGGTAACCGTGTGCTCGGCGAGCTCGCGGTAGGTCGTGAGCTTCCCGCCGACGACGGAATAGAGCCCCTCGGCCTCACCTCTCCTGGCGTGATCGACCACCAGGTGGCGTCGCGTCACCGCGCCTTCAGCCTTGCCGGGCGCTCGCGGCAGTGGGCGCACGCCCGCGTAGGAGTACTGGACATTTGCGCGCGTCAGGCTGGCCTGGGGAAAGAGCGTGTTGACCTCCTGGAGTATCCAGCCAATTTCTTCGTCCGTTGCCGTGAGGTAGTCCAGGTCGCCGGTGTAGCGCGTGTCCGTCGTGCCGATCAGGTAGGCATCGTTCCAGGGGACGACGAAAAATGGGCGATGGTTGAGCCGGGCCTCAGCGTAGACGCCGGTCGTCGGCGCACCTGGAAAGGGATCGACGATCAGGTGTGTGCCCTTGGTGCCGCCCATGAGCGGCTGCCCGGGAACGCACTCGACACCGGCCAGCACCTCGTCCACCCACGGGCCGGCCACGTTCACCACCACAGTCGCTTTCGCGTTGAAGGGCTGCCCGGTCAGGACATCGACGCCCGCAACTCCAGTGACCTTACCGGCCCAGGTCGTGATGCGCTCCACATTGTGGTAGCTCTTCAGGACCGCACCGTATGTTACGGCGTCCAGCGCGTTCTCGAGCACCAGGCGCTCCGTGTATTCGACCTGGGCGTCGTAGTAAAGCGCTCCGGCCAGTAGGTTACTCGCCGCGAGTCCTGGCACTCGCTGCAACGTGGCGGCGCGATCCAGCATGCGATGACGCGGCAGCGTCTTGTCCAGAGACAACGCATCGTAGGCCATCATGCCAGCCCGGATGGTCAGCGGCCGGCGCGTATCTCCCGCGTAGATCGGGATGATCAACGGCAGCGGGTGGACGAGATGCGGTGCGTTGTGTAACAGCCGCTCACGTTCCCGCAGGGACTCACGCACCAACCCGATTTCGCCGTATTCGAGGTACCGGAGCCCGCCGTGAATGAGCCGTGTGGGCCAGGCAGTCGTGCCGGAGCCCACATCGCCCTTGTCAAGGAGCAGAACCTTTATTCCGCGCAGGGCCGCTTCACGCGCAATACCCGCGCCATTGATACCTGCTCCAATGACGATCAGGTCGAAGTGGCCGAGAGACCCGGCATCGCCTGGCCCTACATCTGACGGCACGCGGTCAATCCTCTCCCTTTTCCTCCACGGCATCCGCGCCGTACGGGGGGAAGCGGTGCGCCATGCCTCGGTCCAGGAGCCCTCCCAGCCCGAGCGCCGCCAGGGTTTCGGGCTGCAAGCGTTCGCCCGTCATGATCCAGGGGAGCACCACATCCGCGATCGTCGTCTTCGAAAACATCGAGCACGAGGCGAGGTTGAAGATTGGCAGATCATCCCGGTAGGCCAGCCAGAACATGCTGCCGGGGTGCGCCGGCGCGCCAAATCGCACCAGGTCCGCCCCGGCCCGCTCCAGCGCCAGGTACGTCGGGTCGAGGGGGTCGATCGTGTTGCCACCAGCCGCCAGCACCAGGTCCGCACCCGCATCCGCAAGTTCAACGAAGGTGTCTGCGATGGCCTCCGGGTCTTGCCCGGGTTCCCGAAAGGCGATCACCTCACCGCCGTACCAGCCAATCTTCCTCCCCAGTGAACGCTGGAAGGCGTCACGCACGCGCCAGTCGGGCCCCTCCGTGCTCACGACGCCGACCCGCATCGGCCGGAACGGGACGACTTCGATCACTGGCGCGGCCGCGGCGATCGCTTCCGCTGCCTCGATCGCATCTTCCTTGACCGCCACCGGCGAGACCTTGACACCAGCAACAATTTTGCCGGGGAGGACCGACACACGATCGTCTAGCGTAAATATCGCCACGCCGGGCACCAGATTCAGGGAGAGCAACGCTCCGGCCTCGACGCGCAGCACTCCCTTGTGCGTGGCCACCAGGTTGTAGCGGCTGAAGGATGGCCCCTCGATCGTCAGCCCCTGCCCGGCTACCGCTCTGGCCAGTCGCCCGCCCGCCTCGTCCTCATGCACATCATCCGCTTCGAGGCGTATCGCATGGACGGGGTGTTCGGCCTGCGCCAGCAGCGGCAGGTCGGATTCCTGCAGGCGTCGACCCTTGCGGAGCCGCTCCTCTCCAATCTTGACGTCCTCCGTGATGACCACGTCGTTGGAAGCCTCGATGACATGGCCAGGTTCGATAATGAAGGGGCGCATACAATCCTCTCAGTCGTCCGAAGCGTCAACCAACCGCGCCGCGCACCTCGTTTGCCAGCGCCAGGCCCAGGATCCGGTGGGCGTCTGCCTCGAAATGGATGCCATCCAGGGGGCTGGACTCGATGACGGACCCGGCGTCAAAGAAGGACGCGCCATTCCACTCCGCTGACAACCGGTAGTAGCGGGAGAAGAGCCGGGATTTTGGCTCGGCGCCCGCAAACATCTCGTCGAAATGGGTCAACGTGGTGACGGCCGGCGGCGCGATCAGCAGCACATGGGCCGGTGCTCCGGCCGCGCTGAGTGCGGTGTTCTGCGCGATGCCAGCCAACCCACCCGCGCTTTCCGCGATGTCTGACGCACTGAGATTGAAGCGCTGCTTGAGATCGTTCGTGCCAAGCATGATCAGCACCATGTCCAGCGGGTGGTGCGATTCCAGGCATGGGGCCAGATAGGTGAGCCCGTTTCGCCCCGGTGCAATCGGGTCGTCCCAGCGGGTTGTTCGCCCGTTCAGCCCCTCCTCGATGACGTGGTAGCCGTCACCAAGCTCGCGAGCCATCACCCCGGTCCAGCGCACGTCGGGCGGGAACCGCTTCCCGGAGGCTGGGTCATACCCCCAGGTGTTCGAATCGCCGTAGCAGAGAATGGTTCGCACCGGTTGGTCAGGCATCGGATGGCCGATCGCCGAGCGTGACTTCGGCGCGGAAGCTGACGTAGCCGCGCTGCACCGTGAGTTGCACGGTATCGCCAGGCTGATACTGGAAGAGCGCGCCAACGAGCGACACCTGTTCTCCCACCCGCTGCATGTTGAGGGCAGTCACCACATCACCCTGCTGCATGCCCGCCGCTTCGGCCGGGCTGCCAGCCACCACGCCCGCCACATAGAATCCCTCTTCGACATCAAGGCCCCAGCGCAGGATCGTTTCATCATCGAGCTGCGTCAGTTGCAGGCCAAGGTAGGGATACGTCACCGCGCCGTCGGCGATGAGCTTGTCAGCAACATTCCTGACCGTTTCCGATGGCACCGCGAAGAAGAGGCCCTGGGCGTCAATAATGCCGAGGGTGTTGATGCCCACGACTTCGCCTGTCAGCGTCACCAACGGGCCCCCGGAGTTTCCCGGGTTGATGGCGGCGTCGTGCTGGATCAGGTTCAGGAGCTCCGGTCCACCGTCCTCGTCGGGCACGGTGCGGCCCAGGGCAGAGACGATGCCCTCGGTAACGGTATTGGTAAAGGTCCCCAGCGGCGAACCCAACGCCAGCACCGGCTGCCCGGGCAGCAGGCTGTCCGAATTTCCCAGCTTCGCGACCGCCGGGACCCTGGAATCGATCTTCAGCACGGCGACGTCGGCGTTCGCGTCCGCCCCGATCAGGGTTGCCGGCTCTTCGCGCCCGTCCGCGAGCACGACCACAAACTCAACGCCGCCATCGACGACATGTTGATTCGTGACGATGTGCCCGTCTTCGTCCAGGATGAAGCCACTGCCGGACCCGACTGGCACATTCTCCGTGCCGTCTCCGTTCGCCTGCTCGTTGATAACCGTCACGACGGCCGGTCCCACCTTTTCCACGACCTGCACGGGCGTCAATTCCGGCTCGGTACTCGGTGCAGGTATCGCGGCCTGCGCGGGTGGCGGAGCCGGGATCATCTCGTTCGGCGGTGCGCTGAAGGCATCACCAGCGCAGATGGCGAAAGCCGTCAGCGGGCCCGCCACTCCCCCAATGGTGTTCGGTACGGCGGTCCAGCCGAACTGGGCGATGTTGCCATCCCCATCCAGGCGGTACGTCGGATGCGACGCCGAGACGAAGACGACCGGCGGCTCAGAGGTCGTCGTGGTGTCTGTGGTCTCTGTTGCGTCCGAGGCCGGAGCATACGGTTCCGCACCTTCCAGCTCGTAGCCGCCGCTGAGCAGGAGTTGGCCAGGATCACACCAGGCCGTCATCGGGCCCTCGGTCAGCGTCTGACCCAGGCTTGCGTCGTTCTGGGCGAGAGCCGGTGTCGCTGCTGCAATAACGCAGGTGAGAGCAGCGACAACCGATCGTTTCCTGAAAAGCATCAAGTTCCTCCGCAGCGTCCAAATCGCGGGCACTGCAAAGGATGCACCAGAACGACTCGATCGTACCGCTTTTCCAGCTCCGCGCCCTGAATCAGCCGGTGGTGATCGCCTCACCAGGCCGCGTGTCGAAACCAGCGGGCGCCTGCGGCAGCGCAGTCGCTGCTCCCTCCCGAATGACCCGGTAGACACGCTCTGGCGAGAGCGGGAGCGTGTGAATGGGTGCTCCGATGGCGTTCGCGACCGCATTCGCGATGGCCGCCGCTGGCGCAACCACGGGCGGCTCGCCAACGCCCTTGGCCCCGTAAGCCCCTTGCTCGGAAGCATTCTCGACCAGGATCGGGCGGACCGGGGGCGCTTCGAGGGTGGTCGGCAGCTTGTAGAGCGCCAGGTTCGGATTGAGCATCTGACCGCCCTCGAACACAATCTCCTCGCTCAGGGCGTAGCCGACAGCCTGCACCGCGCCGCCCTGCATCTGCCCCTCAACGTAGAGCGGGTTGACCGCGAACCCCACATCCTGCGCGATGACCAGGTCGATCACCTGAACGTGTCCCGTTTCCGGGTCCACTTCGACCTCGGCGGCATGACAGTGAAACGACGGAGCGTTGAAGTAGGGGAACAACGCGCCCTTGATGGAGGCGTTGTCGTATGGGGTCGTTTCCGCCACGAACATGCCGTTACCCAGTACGGGCCCGCTGGCCCAGAGCTGGCCGCTCATCAGGTCCGCGTACGTCGTGCCGCGATCCGGCACGCCCCGCACGCTGATGCGCCCGTCAGCGATCTCCAGGTCAGCCTCGGAAGCCTCCAGCAGATCCGCGGCCCGCTTGAGGATCTGCGACCGTACGTTTTCAGCAGCCCGGCGTGCGGCCTGGCCCGTGTTGAAGAGCGTGCGGCTCCCCTGCGCTCCGGCGTCCATCGGGGTACCGCTGGTGTCTCCCCAGATGACCTGCACCTGGTCCATGCCGACACCCAGTTCGCCCGCGACGATCTGGGCGAGGCCAGCGGTCACGGAGCCGGTGCCGATCTCCACTGCTCCGGTGTGCACGACCACCGTGCCGTCCTCATTCATCTGGATGGCGCAACCACCAGCCCCGGCGACGGTCAGCCACCAGGTGCACGCCAACCCCTTGCCACGCAACAGACCCGGCGCACTCGGGACAGACGCTTCGCCCCAGCCGATTGCTGCCGCCGCCTTTTCCAGCGTTTCTCGCGCGCCCACCCCGGTCAGCGCCTGACCAGAGTGCCCGGTGTCGCCATCCACCATCAGGTTGCGCAGCCGGAACTCGACGGGATCGATCCCAAGCTTCCGCGCGATGGCATCAGTGTGGGACTCGACGGCGAAGACGGTTTGCGGCCCGGTCGGCGCGCGATAGGACCCAAAAGACATCTTGTTCGTGTGCACGGCCAGCACTTCAACCTTGATGTTCGGGATGCGGTACGGCCCCGGCGCCAGCATGGCCGCAATTGAGGTCAGGAGCGCGCTGGCGCCGCTGTACGCCCCCGCGTCCATGATCACCTTGGCTTCGCGTGCCAGGATCGTGCCGTCCGCCGCGACCGCTGTCCGCAGGAAGTGCGCCATGGGGTGGCGCGGCGCGCCAGTCGTGAGGTCCTCCTCGCGGCTGTTCGCCACGCGCACCGGGCGGCCCGTGGCGCGCGCCAGCAGCCCGGCGTACATCTCCACCGAGGCTTCCAGCTTGGAGCCGAAGCCACCACCAACCGTCTCCGCCATCACCCGCAACTGGCTGGGAGGCAGGTCCAGCGCCTCGTGCATCTGGTGCCGGACCAGGAACGGCCCCTGGGTCGAGGTCCGCACGGTCAAGCGCCCGGAAGCGTCGACCTCGGCGACGGCGACACGCGGTTCCATGGGCATCTGGTGGGCCGAGTGCGCCCGGTAGGCGCCTTCAACCACATGGTCCGCTGCAGCGAACGCTGCGTCGGTGTCCCCCCGTCGGAGCACCACCTGGCCGGCCACATTCCCACCCCGCAACAACCCCTCCGGCTGCGCGTAGGCGCTGACGTCATGCAGGAGTGGCGCGCCGGGCTCCAGCGCTGCAAACGGGTCCTGGACGGCGTCCAGGTCCTCATAGTCGATTTCGATCAAGCGGGCCGCCTGCTCCGCAATCTCCGGCGTTTCGGCCGCGATGGCAGCGAGCGGATCACCGATGTAGCGCACCGTGTCGACCGCGAAGGGCGTTTGGTCCTTCACCACTTCGCCAAAGCGGCCACCGACCTCGCCGAAAAGCACCGCCTCGACGCCAGTCAGCTCCAGCGCCGCGCTCGCGTCGATGTTGACGATCCGCGCGTGTTGCCGGTCGCTGCGCACGATCTTGCCGTGGAGCATCCCGGGCACGTGGTAGTCACTGGCGTAGCGAGCGCGGCCCGTCAATTTGTCGGCGGCGTCCAGCCGGAGGGCACGGCTGCCCACCAGGTCATTGCGTACAGCTTCCGCCACTTCAGACTCCTTGCGCACGGCGCAGGGCGGCGTCTGCCGCCCGCTGCACGAAGCGCGCAATCATTTCGCGGCGATACCAGGCGCTTCCCTCAGTGTCCTCGAGAGGGTCGCTCTCTGCAGCAGCCGCTTCCCCGGCGGCAGCAAACGTCTCACTGGTCGGCGCAGCGCCGGCGAGGGCCATCTCAGCGGCACGCGCCCGCAGCGGAGTCGGGCCAGCGCCCGCCAGCCCGATGCGCGCCTCACGGATGGTCTTGCCGTCCTCTGCCAGCGTCAGCGCCACACCGGCCGCCACCAGCGCGGTATCGACTCCTCGCACCCGGTGTTTCAGGTAGGCCGCGCCAGAATTGGCGGCCGGCGCGGGCAGGTGGACCGCCACCAGCAGTTCGTCCGCAGCCAGGACCGTCTCCATGTAATCGACAAAGAAGTCCTCGACCGGCACCCGGCGCGTACCGGTGCTGGAGACCAGTTCCACCCCTGCCCCGAGTGCGATCAGGACGGCCGGGGGGTCCCCGGTCGGGTCCGCATGGCAGAGGTTGCCACCGATGGTGCCTTGCTGCCGGACTGGCGGCGAGGCGATCAACGCGGCAGCGTCGGAGAGCGCCGGGTACTGCTGGCGCACAACGCCTGACGTTTCCAGCGTGCGCTGGGTGACCATTGCGCCGATCCGCAGCCCACCGCCAGGCAACTCCACGATCTCCGAGAGTTCGGGGATGCGCTTGAGGCCCACCAGCAGCGAGGGCTCGATCAGCCGCTGCCGCAGGAAGACCCCCAGCGACTGGCAGCCTGCCACGACCTTGGCGTCGTCACTTGACGCCAGCAACTCCACGGCCTCACTGACACTCGCTGGGCCAGCGTAGGTTACAACCGGCTTGTCCACCATGATGTCCATTGCGTTACCGCCTGTTGCTACGCGCCGGTCTCCAGCTTCGCCTTGACGCAGGTGGCAAAGTCATCCAGCATGGCATCCGCTCTCCGTGAAAGCATGCCGTGGCCATACTGTCCAATCTTGCCGAGCACATCGACATCAGATGTGATGATCACCTCCGTCGGCAAGGTGCTCTCCAGCCGCATTTGCATGGTGGCCTTCACCCCGCCGCCTAGCTTGCTGTCCTTGCCGTTCAACTCCACCACGCCCGTCCGCTCGGTATTGTTGAGGTTGATGATTGTCACGCGGCAGGCAAATCGTGCCGTGACTGGCCCGATCTTCGCGCTGACATCCGCGTCGTAGGCATTCGGGGCAGCCTCGCGCACGTTGCTGGCGCCGGGGATGCAGGCCGCCATCTGCGGGACATTACCCAGGAAATCCCAAACCACCTCAGCCGGTGCGTTGACCGAGAACTGATGCGTGAACTGCATCGACCTACCTCGTGGTGTCAGCGGCGTTCAGCACCGCCTCGATAATCTTGGAGTATCCGGTGCAGCGGCAAAGATTGCCGCTCAGCCCGCGCCGCACATCAGCCTCCGTGGGCTGCGGCTCCGCGTCCAGTAGGGCCTTGGCGGCCAGCACCATGCCGGGAGTACAAAAGCCGCACTGCACGCCGCCTGCCTCGGCCAGCGCCGTTTGCAGCGGGTGCAGCGTCCCGATCGGGGCCAACCCCTCGATGGTCGTGATCTCGCACTCCTGGGCTTCCACCGCGAGCGTCAGGCAGGAGCAGACGGCCCGGCCATCCAGCAACACCGTGCAGGAGCCGCACTCGCCCATGCCGCAGCCCAGCTTGGCGCCGGTGAGGGCAAGCTGATCTCGCAGCACCTCCAGCAGCATGGCGTCCGCCTCTGCCACGACACGGCGCCGCTTCCCATTGACGCGCAGGTGCATGGTCACGCTCAAAGCAGCCTCCCGCCGCAGATTTCCCGAGCTTCTGGCATGATGATACCCGGGCTACCGGCGCCACCAGAAGTCGACCAGATGTTCGCGATTCGCACGAGTAGCCGGCAAATGGTTGACCATGCGAACATGCTATAGTGCAGGAACTCTTGCGTTCAATGCCCGTTGCGCAACGGGCGCCGAAGATGCCGTGATTCCTGCGAACGCCGATATGGCTTGCAACGGAAGGAGCTGCCCCATGTCTCGTGAGTCATCGTTGTCTCGTCGCCGGATGCTCCAGGGCGCCGGTGGCCTGGCCGCCCTCGCCGCGTTTGGACCAACGACGCTCCGCGTCTCCCCTGCCGCCGCGCAGGAGGCCGTGGAAGTCACCATGTGGGGCAACCACCCCGAGTGGAAAGACGCGATGGAGGCGTTGATCGCGGCCTTCGAAGCCGCCAACCCGGATGTCAAGATCGACTTCTCCGCCGTTACCAGTGACCAGTACGGAGCCAAGATCCAGACGGCCATTGCTGGTGGTCAGACCTCGGACATCTTCGGCGAGCTGGAGGGCGGCATCGCCGTCAACGTGCCCAAGGGCGGCGATCTTCCCTACATCGATCTCACCGACAAGATCGATGTCAGCCAGTTGACCGATACCGCGCTCGGCCAGGTCGAGGTGGACGGCAAGGTCTACGGCGTGCCGCTGGCGGCCTACACGGTCGGCCTGGCGATCAACAACCCGGTCTTCGCCGAGGCTGGCGTGGAGCCGCCGAAGACCTGGGACGAGCTGAAGGCTGCCGCCGAGGCGCTCAAGGCCGCCGGTGTGGAAGCGCCCATTGTGCTCGGCGGCAAGGACTGGGTCCACCCGTACTTCATGTACATCGGGCTCGCGTCCTCCGTGCTTGGGCCGGAGGGGGTCGAGGCCGTCCGCAAGGGCGAGAAGAGCCTGTCCGATCCTGACGTGGTGGCCGCTGTGCAGCTCCTGCTGGATCTGATGCCTTACTACAACCAGGGCTTTGAGGCGACCGACTACACCACCGCCAAGGCGATTTTCGCCAACGGCCAGGGCGCCATGATGGTCGCCGGCACCGCCGACTTCACCGGGTACTACCAGGTGAATCCGGAAGCGGATCTCTCCTTCATTGCCTGGCCAGGTCCGGAAGAAGGCAAGGGCGCCACGACCACCGGCTTCGAACTGCTCTACACCGCCAGCGCCTTCACGACGCCCGAGAAGCAGGAGGCCGCCGCCAGGTTCATCAACTGGCTGGCGACTGAGGAAGCGCAGCAGATGGTGATGGACACCATTTCGCTGTCGATCAACAAGAACGTCACGGAATCGACCGATCCCATCCGCGAGCAAACGGTTGCCGCGTCCGCCGGCGTCGATGTCCCCGTCTGGTACGCCGTGCCGGAGCTGAACGGCAGCGTGATCGCCACCCAGGACAACCACGGTGGGCTCTGGACCGGGCGCATCTCCGCCCAGGAGTTCAGCGACCTCCAGCAGGCAGCGGTGGTTCCCAGCGGGTCGTAAACTGACCCAGCACGGGAATCACGACGTTTTGGAGCCCGGGCGGAGGAGACTCCCCCGGGCTCATACCGTTCAAGGTTGTCGATGGCCGCTCTGTCTCCGGAAATTCAGTCACGCCGGGTTCGCCGCCCGTGGCAGCAGCCATACTTCTGGTTCATCATTCCGGCGTTGATCGCCTACGGCATCCTGTTCCTCTATCCCACGGTCCGCTCGTTCTACCTGAGCTTCTTCGACTGGACCGGCCGTGGTCCCATCGGGGATTTCATCGGGTTCCAGAACTTCCGCGACGTTTTTGCCAGCCCGCGCTTCTGGCAAGCGGCCTGGAATTCGCTCCAGCTCTTCGTTTTCATCTTCATCTTCCAGAATACGGTCTCGCTCGGCCTGGCGGTCATGCTGAACCGGCGCACGTTCCTGACCCACATCTACCGCGCCATCATCTTCCTGCCGCAAATCATGTCCGCCGTTGCGACTGGCATCCTCTGGGTGCTGATGCTCGACCCGATCATCGGGGTCGTGAACCCGGTCCTGAACGACATTGGACTTGGGGATCTGCAGCGGCAGTGGCAGTCTGATCCGTCACTGGCGCTGAAAACCGTCATGGTGGTCATGGCCTGGCAGTGGAACGGCATGGCCGTCGTGCTCTACCTGGCCGGACTGCAGAATGTGCCCGAAGATCTGCGGCACGCCGCGCTTGTGGACGGCGCGAAACCGTGGCAGGTCTTCCGGGATGTCACCTTCCCCATGCTGGCGCCCGCCTTCACCATCGTGACGGTGCTCTCGTTCATCCTCATCTTCCGCGCCTTCGACCTGATCTACGTCATGGGCGGCCCGGCGGGCGTGCCGGACGGCGCAACGCTGGTGCTGGGCGTGCTCATCTACAGCGATGCGTTTGGACAGGGCTCGTTCAACAACCAGGCGCGCTTCAGCTTTGCCATGGCCGAAGGCGTGACGCTCTTCCTGTTCCTGGCCATCATGTCCGCGGTCCTGATTACCTTTCTCGGGCGTCGTGAACGGGCAATCCACGGATGAACATGTCGGTGTCTCCCGTCTCCGGGAGTGCAAAGTGGATGCGCGTGCTTGGCACGCTTGCCTGGCACGTGACGATGCTGGTCGTCTCTGCCATCGTGCTGATCCCGATCATCATGGTCTTCCTGGGCTCATTCAAGACCGTGCCGGAATTCTTCAGCACGCCCTACGGGCTGCCGGAGGCGTTCGATCCCTTCAACTACGTCAAGGCGTGGGACGAAGCGAACCTGCAACGCGCCACGCTGAACAGCCTGATCGCCACCGTGCTTGGCGTGCTCTTCAGCACCATCCTGGCGTCGCTGGCGGCGTATGGGCTGGCGCGCTACACCTTCGCCCTGCGCATGCCGCTGCGCCTGCTCTTTGTGGGCGGGCTGGTGGTGCCGGTCCAACTCATCATCATCCCCATCTTTGTCATGTTCCGGCAGGCCGGTCTGCTGGGCAGTCTTTGGTCCCTGGTCCTGGTGTACTCCGTGCTCGGTATTCCGCTGGCCGTGCTGGTGATGACCGGGTTCTTCGCGGCCCTCCCGCGTGATCTGGAAGAGGCGGCGCGCATCGATGGCGCCAACCACTTCCAGATATTCTGGCGCATCATGCTCCCGCTGACACGGCCCGCCCTCTCCGCCACCATCATCCTGAACGGCGTCTGGATGTGGAACGATTTCTTCCTGGGCCTGATCCTGCTCACGCGTGAGGATGCGCAGACGCTGCCTGTCGGCATCATGGCCTTCCGCGGCACCTACACCACGGAGTGGGGTCTCATCTTCGCCAGCGTCTGCATCTCGGTCGCGCCGGTCGTCCTGGCCTACCTGCTGCTCTCACGCCAGTTCATTGCCGGCCTGACCGCCGGAAGCGTGAAGGGCTAGCGGTACCGGTCGGGCGCCCCGCGCGTAGTCAGCAAGACATCGACCCGCTCGCCGTAATGGTTCAGCGCTCTTCGCTGCCGAGTAAACCCTGCATGGCAACCCACGCGGCAACCTGCACCCGCGAGTGGAATCCCAGCTTGCCCAGGATATTGGTCACATGGCGATCGACCGTGGCCGGTGCAATCACCAGTTTGTCCGCAATCTGGCGGTTGGCGAGACCCCGGGCGACCAGGATCGCCACCTCACGCTCTCGCCGGCTGAGCATCCCGGGAGAACGAGGCTTTACCTCGCCGTTCGTGGCAAGCCTCACTGGGGATAAGGATTGTGGCCCTGCGACGACACGGTGCAGACGCCAGCCAGCGGCAGGGCCGGTCAGGAGCCGCGACTCCAGATCTTCGAACCTGAGCCCGGCCCCAGCGACAAGATCCTTGACCGTACTGGAGACCACCACCTCGCCGGGCGCTGCCCGATCGAATACCCGCTCGGCGATCTGCAGCGCAACGCCACCAAGCTCATCACCGGCCAATTCGCACTCGCCCGCGTGCAACCCCGCGCGCAGGATCATCCCCAGCTCTGCACCAGCCTCCACGATGACGCTGGCGCAGCGAATGGCCCGGGCCGGACCATCGAAGGTAGCAAGGAAGCCGCCGATCGTCTTCTTCACCTCGTGCCCACGAAAGCGCAGCAGTTGCTCACGGACCAGGGTGTCGTGCGCGGCCATCATGTCCGCCCAGGCCCGGTCGCCCAGGCGGACCGCCGTAGCCGCTGCGCCCACGATCCCCGTGATCAGGAGCGTGGCCAGGACGCGGTCTGGCTCTGGCACTGGCAAGGCGCCTGTCAGGAAGAGTTCGACCTCTCGCAAGATTGCTTCCTGGTCACCAACAAACACCGGATGGTCATCGCCCGGCAACTCGACGTACCTCGCACCGGGGATGTGCTCTGCCAGGTACCTGGCCCCACCGACGTCGATATCCAGGTCTCCGACACGGTGCATGATCAGGGTAGGAACCCGGATTGCCGGCAGGATGCTGCGAATGTCGATCTCGGTGTTCATGCGGGCCAGGGCGAGGGCGGCCCCGGGGCTGGCGCTCCGGCGCAGGTAGGCCGCCCACCACGTGCTGAACGCCTCGTCACCGGCGGCACTCGGCGCAAGTCTTTCGAGATCGACTACGCCTCCCCAATCCCGCTCAATTGCCGTAAAGAACTCCTGGCGCTCTTCCGGGGTTGGCGCCCAGGGGTACTCGGGATCCCACTGCCGCCTGGCGTACCCGCCGTATAGGATGCAGGCCGCCGTGCGCTCAGGATAGGTCGCGGCGAAGAGTGCGCACATCGCGGCGCCTTCGGAAATGCCGAAAAGCGCTGCCCTGTGGGAGCCCACGGCGTCCATGACCGCCCGGACGTCGTCCATCCGCTGCTCAAGCGTCGGCAACTCCGCCACCCGATCAGAGAGACCTGTGCCCCGCTTGTCGAACAGGATCAATCGTGAGAAGCCGGCAAGTCGCCGTATGAAGTGGCCGACACGGGGTTCCTGCCAGAACCAATCGATACTGGAAACCCAACCCATGACAAAGACGAGGTCGAGTGGGCCTGATCCGGCCACCTGGTAGGCGATATGGGTGTCGCCGCTGCGTG
>JALYWD010000523.1 GCA_030852885.1 Chloroflexota bacterium
CGCCCATCAGCGCCGGGACACCGCGCCCGAAGAAGCCGGGCCGCGCGGTCCAGCCGCTGTCGACGCCGATACGCCAGATCACGAAGCGCAGCAGGGTCAGGTGGCGCAACTCGTACTCGAAGAGCACTCGCGCCGTGAGCAGTTCTCCGCGCCACAGGTTCTTCGCAACATAGGTGCAGAGCCACCAGAACTCCTCCACGGCCGCCTGGAACTCGTCAAGCGCCGGCGGCACGGGGCGGTAGGCATTCCCCGTCGGGCTGGGCCAGTCTGTGGTGAGGCCATCCTTGTCCAGCAGCACCCGGTAGCCGTGAGCCCATTCCACGGGCAGCACGCTCTGCTCGGCAATACGCGCCGCGATCTCCACCGGCCAGAAGCTGCAATCGATCTTCGCGCCGTCCGCGAAGAGAAGCATGTCGTTCTGTACCAGCAGTGGCGCGGGGCGGCCGTCCACCTCCACCACATCGCGTACGCGCAGCAGCGGCTCCCCCAGCTCCCGCACCCAGTCGCCCGGCGCCTGCCAGGTTGCCGGGTCGGTCACCAGGAAGGAGACGTCGTAATCGGTCAGCGCATCCCGCGGCGCATCGGGAATGGCGCGGGAGCTTTCCAGGATGACGGCCCGCACCGTGGCCACGCTCGCAGCCCAGCGCAGCACTCGCCCCAGGACTTGGGCCTCAGCGGTGTGCAGGGGAATCACGCGGTCGTCGCGCGCCGCATGGCCACCAGGGCATCGCGCAGCGCGACAATCGGCTCACCCTGCGGCACGAACTCCATGCCCACGTAGCCCGTGAAGCCGGTATCGGCGATAGCCCGGTAGATCGGCGGGTAGTTCAGCTCCTGCGATGCGTCCGGCTCATGCCGCCCCGGGTTCCCCGCCACGTGGTAGTGCGCGAAGTGCTGATGCTGCGTCGCGATGGTGCGGATGACATCCCCCTCCATGATCTGCATGTGGTAGACGTCATAGATCAGCTTCACCGCCGGGGAGTCCACCTGCTCGATCATCCGCACGCCCCAGGAGGTGTAGTCACACTGGTACCCGGGGTGATCGACGCGGCTGTTCAGCAGTTCCACGGCCAGCGTGACTCCGGCCTGCTCGGCATCGCGCGCCACCCGCGCCAATCCCGCCGCCGTGACCGCCAGCCCTTCCTCATCGCTGGCGCCGTGCCGGTTGCCGCTGAAGCAGATCAGCACCGGGCAGCCCCACGCCTGCGCCAGCGCGATGTTCTCCCGGATTTCGCGCTCGATGCGGTCATGGTTCGCCGGGTTGTTCAGCCCGTCTTCCAGCCAGCCATGCCCACGGTGCGTGGCAATCCCCAATCCGGCCGCCCGAATCTGCGGCCACATCTCTGGCTCGGCCATCTCCACGCCGTCGTAGCCCATCGCCGCGCTCTCGCGCAGCAACGTCTCCGCATCAACGCCCTGCCCCTCGAACGACCACCATGCATATGACGCCTTCGGTCCTGCCACCCCTACCCTCCATGTTCGCATCCCCAACAACCATCACGGTCAGCTTGCACACGCAGGGTAAGCGAAACGGATCACCCCTCGTCTGGGGCAATCATGAATTGTGTGGTGTCCAGTAGCAACATCACCCACCCTTGTCCACCATCAGGCAATGGAGGGCATGGCCATGTCCACTTGTGCCAGGTGCTGGCGTCATGCTCGCAGATCGTCCCAAGTTGTCCTGCTCCTGTTGCTCCTGGCGGTTTGCGCCGGGTGGCCGCTGGCCAGCCTTGCGCAGGAGCCCGCTGGCTACAGCGGCGGGATGTCCGTGTTTCTGGAGCCGGGACCCGGCCAATGGCGTGATCCAGATCAGCAGCATATCTTTCAGATTGCATCCGGCACGCCGCTGCGCGCCACGTTTGGCTTCGACCAGTCCTGTCCCGAGACGAAGACCTTCCGCGTCTTCTTCTTGCTTAACTACGAACAGATCGCGGATGGCTACCAGGAGATCCCGACGCCGGACTGGGATGCCTCGCCATCGGTCACCCAATCACTCCTGATCGCACGGGCGCACCGGCTTCACGCCGGTAGGTCATCCACGCCTGGAACTACCTCGTCCAGCGCAACCGCCAACTCCCCCAGCAGGGGGGATCGCAGCACAGGCTCGCTGCCGGCATCAACGCGCTGCACGGTGACGCCGCGCCCATTGACGACCTCGATTACACGCTGCTCCGGGTCCACGATCCAGTACTCACGCACTCCGCCGCGTGCGTAGAGCTGGCGCTTGCGGACCTGATCATGCGCGCGGTTGGATGGGCTGAGCACTTCGATGAGCAGATCCGGCGGACCTTCTATCCCACGGCGCACCAGCCGCACCCGGCTGCCAGGCAGGAGCACGACGAGGTCTGGCTGCACGGGGTCCGCCCCGGGGAAAAAGACATCGAGCGGGGCGGTTAGCCAGCGTCCTCCCAAACGCTTGAGAACTGGCAACAACAGGTCAACCAGCGCTGCAATAGTCATCGCGTGCGCCAACGTGGGTGAGGGCATCTCGAAGAGTTCCCCGTCAATGATCTCGTACCGGGTCCGGTCATCTGGCAGGGCAGCCAGATCCGGATAGGCCCACGATCCGGCGGGTTTGGTGAGCGCCATGGCGATCCTCCTGTCACCGTGAGTGTACCGGTCACCCTGCGCGGCGCTCTACACTCCGCCCCATGAATATGGATGCCGAAATCTCTCCCCTCACCGCCACGGAGCCGTACCACACGCGGCTGGCCACGGCCACCGCGCTGTTCGATCAGGTCAACCAGCGCTGGCACCGCGTCGCGAACCTGCGCCTCGTGGCCTTCGTTGGCGCGGTAGCTGCCGCGGCCTGGGCCATCTGGGGGCCAGCGCCCCTGGGGTGGCCGCTGGCTGCCCTGCTGCTGCTTGCCTTCGTCGGGCTCGCCGTCTACCACGCCCGCCTGGGGCGAGAGCGGGCACGCCACGCCACCATGCAGGCCGTCCAGCGAGATGCCATCGCCCGCATCGAGCGCCGTTGGTCCGATCTGCCGACGCCCTGGCAGCCCCCGGTTCCGCCCGATCACCCCTACGCCTTTGATCTCGATATTGTTGGCCGCGCCTCACTGCTGCAGTTGCTGAACACCACCGCTACCCGCATGGGGCGCGAAACGCTCTCGTCCTGGCTCCTCAGCGCGTCCCCCCTGCCAGAAGCCCACGCCCGGCAGGGCGCCGTCGCCGAACTGGCCCCGCAGCTCGACCTGCGCCAGGACCTGGAACATCGTGGCCGCGCCGCCGCCAACGACGAGGCCGATCCCGCGCCCTTTCTCGCCTGGGCTGAAGGGCAGGATTCGCTCAGCCGGCAAACCTGGTTGCGCTGGTACGCCTGGCTCGGCCCCGCGGCGCTCGTCATCCTGGCCTCCGCCAGCTATTTCGGGCTCACCCCCTACCCGCTCTGGGCTATTCCGCTCCTACTGAACCTGGTGGTGGGCGCCACCGCTGGCCGCAGCGCCTACCACACCATCTCCGCCGTCGCGGCGGACCACCGGGCCATCGCCGCCTACGCGGGGCAGCTTGACCTGCTCACGGCAGCCCCTTTCAACGATGCTCACCTGCGACAGCTGCACGCCACGTTCGGCGAGGGAGACGCCAGCGCGCCGGCGATGCTGCGCCGCCTGGGCCACATCGCCAGCATGGCCATCCCGCCCTCGTCCATGCTCTACCTGCCCATCCAGGCGCTCACGCTCTGGGATGTGCACGTCGTCTTTGCGCTGGAGCGGTGGAAGCACCAGGCCGGGTCGCGGGTCCGACCCTGGCTGGAGGCGCTGGGTACGTTCGAGGCGCTGGCCGCCCTGGCCAGCCTCGGCCACGACAACCCCGCCTGGGTCTTCCCGCAGCTTGCAGCAGCCAACGACCGGCTGGCGGCCAACCAGATCGGTCATCCGCTGCTGCGTGAGGACGCGCGCGTCCACAACGAGGTCACGCTCGGGCCGCCCGGCACGTTCCTGTTGGTGACCGGCTCCAACATGTCCGGCAAGAGCACCTTGCTCCGCTCCATCGGGGTCAACACCGTGCTGGCCCAGGCCGGAGGCACGGTCTGCGCGGAGTCACTCAGCCTGCCGCCGGTCGCCATCTGGACCAGCGTGCGCGTGCAGGATTCCCTGGAGCGCGGGGTCTCCTTCTTCCTGGCAGAGCTGCAGCGCCTGAAGCTGGTCGTCGATGCCGCCACCCAGGCGCACCAGACTGACGGCCCGCGCGTGCTCTACCTGCTCGATGAAATCCTGCAGGGCACCAACACCGCCGAACGCAGCGTGGCCGCGCGCCAGATCATCGCCTACCTCGTGCAGCAGGGCGCGATTGGCGCGGTCTCCACGCACGACCTGGCCCTGGCGGATGATCCGCGCCTGGAGCCGCTCGCGCACACCGTCCACTTCACGGACACCGTCGGCGAGGGGCCAGACGCGCCGCCCATGTCCTTTGATTACCGGTTGCGACCCGGCGTGGCCACCACCACGAACGCCCTGCGCCTGATGCGCCTGATCGGCCTCGATCTCGATGAGGCCCCTTCCGACTCCGCGGTCGTCACTCGCACCTGATCTCCAGCTCGAGGCATCGACACAGCATCAGCAGATACGCAACAGGGTGGCCCGAAGCTTCGGGCCACCCTGGGTGTCATCAAGCGAATCAGCGCAATGCTAGTTGTTGTTCCTGCGGCGCTTGCAGCGCTTGTTGCGGCAGCGGAAGTTGCGGCAGCAGTCACGGTTCTTGCCGCAGAAGTCGTTGTTCTTCCCGCAGCCCCGGCGGTAGGCGCAGGTACCCTTGAACTCCGCCTGGGCGTACGGGTTCTCCAACTCCTTGCAGATCAGACCATGGCAGCAATCGTTTTCGTTGTTGCAGCCGTAGTACTGGCGGCCACAGCGACTCCGCTTGTTGTTATTGCGCCGGGCATCGATATCGCTGATCAGCGCGCCGACACCGGTCGCGGCGATGGCGCCGGCAGCCAGGCCACGCAAAGCCGTGCGGCGCGAGGTGGCGTCGCCGAAAGCTCGGATCAAGTGGTCAAAATGGTTGGTATCCATGGCCCATCTCCCTCTTAACACATTCCTGCCGCCAGCCAATCGTCCCAAGTATGACAAATAGTGGAGACGTGCTGAGAATTGACACTACGATTCTCGGCACGATTCATGATGCAGAATCCGCAGAAACACAAAACAGGGGCGGCCCTGCGACCACCCCTGTTCCTTCACAATGCCAGGTTCGCCACCGTGCGTGGCGCCCTCATGGCAAAGAAATTAGTTGTTCTTGTTCTTCTTGTTCCGCTTGCACTTCTTGTTGGTGCACTGGAAGCCGCCGCAGCAATCGCGGTTCTTCTTGCAGGCGTCGTTCTTCTTGCCGCCACAGCCTGCCTTGTACTCGCAACGACCATCAACGTTGCAGATCAGACCGCGCTTGCAGCTCTTGTTCCGCTTGCATGGCTGGCCCTTGAAGCCCTTCTCAGCCTCAACGTCCTGGCCAAGCGCAACGCGGCTCACCGCGCCCAGGCCGAGCACGCCCAACGCGCCGCCGGCAGCGGTCTTCAGCATCCCACGGCGATCGGTCTGCTCCCCGATCATTCGGCTGATGTTATCGAACCGATTCGTATCCATATGTTCCTCCTGGTATCCAGCCCACAACTGTGCGCGGTTTTGTCACAGTCTAGCCGACAATCCACCCGCATGCCAACCAACCGGTTGGTAGCGAACGGGTTTGTCCATTCACCGCAGCCAACCGGTCAGGCCGTCATGCCCTTTCATTCCTATACGCGTGAGACACCCATTTGGGATCATCTCATCCGGGCAACGTTGCACTGGCCGGCGAATATGTGCCAGCCAGTGCCCGGATGTTCGCTAGTTCTTTTGGCAGCGATTCTTCTTCTTGTCGCAGCGGTACCCACCACAACAGTCATCGTGATCGTCGCAGTAGTCCTTCTTGCGGCCGCAACCGTCACGGTAGCGGCACTCGTAGCGGGTCTTCTTGTGCTTGCCCTTCTTCTTCTTGATCTTCTTGCAGTAGAGGCCCTTGCCGCAGTCGTTATCCTGGTGGCACTTGTCGCCATCGCCGCCGTTGCCCTCGATCCCGAGGTCTTGCGCCAGCGCGTCCGCCCCGACGGCGGCCAGGGCGCCGCCCAGGAGCGCGCCCATGACGCCCCGGCGTGATGGCGCCGCGCCGATGGCGGCGGTCATCGCGTCGAACTGATGGAGGTCCAACCGCATTCCCCTTACGAAAACCACGCCATGCCCAGGCGGGCGCGCAGCCTCAGCAGCAACGAGGCAGCCACACTCTAACGGGCGTGATTTGGCATCGGTTCCCGTGCCCCTGACTGGCGGTCCCAATTTGGCGTGAACTGGGGATCAGGTTTCCGTTGTTTTCAAGCCAGGCAGGGCCACGTGGTCTTGGTTTCAGCGCACCGGGCGCTCACGTTGCGTCGCGGTCCTCGATCCGTCACGGGCCACCGCCGCAGCCGTCTCCGTCGCGTCTCCCAGGATTTCCAGGAAGCGATCCGGTACAGCGAGCGAAACCGGAGCGTCCGGCCTGGACTGTACATAGCCTTCCAGCCTCGCGCCCAGCCATCGGCTTGCGCTCTCGTACACCTCGTCGGTCTCGGTAGCGGGGGCCAGGAATGCTTCCCACGCCTGCCGCGAGCGAGTCACGAAACGCTTTCCCATCTCCCTGGCCCCCACTTCCTTTCGAGCCTTGCGACCACACGGGACATACGGATGATGGATCCAGCGCTGGCATGCATCATCTGGAATCTACAGGTTAACCCAACGCCGGGGCACTTTCCGCAAGTACCGATCCCCGGAGATGTGCGGTGATCTACGCTCGCCATGCCGGGAAGGTCTGGGGCGCCAGCTCATCGATACTGCGCTTCGCCCAGTCCCCCTTGTTCACGTTCGCCCACATTCGCTCGCCGGCGGCCTGCAGGTCGCGCGTCAGCGCGGCCACGTCCACGCCCAGCACCTCGCGGTCCTGCATCCGCACCTCGCCGTCGATCAGGACCGTGTTCAGGTCCTCGGCGGAGGCGGAGTAGACGATGTTGCGGATGGGATCGCGCAATGGAGCCATAAAGATGGAGTCCCCGCGCCACAGGAGCAGGTCTGCTTTCGCGCCCGGGGCAATGCGGCCCAGGTCATCACGGTTCAGCGCCTTCGCGCCGGCCAGCGTCGCGGCGTTGAAGACATCCCCCGCCGTGGCCACCTCCGTCTGCCGGTCCACGATCTTGCTCACCACCGCCGTGTAGCGCAGGCCATCGATCATGCTCTGGGGGCAGGTATCCGTCCCCAGCGTCATGTTCACGCCCCGCTCCAGGTAGCGGGAGAAGCTCTCCATGGCGATCCCGCGCCGCGCGAAGACCCAGACGCAGTGCGCGACATTCGTGCCGGTATCGGCCAGGATGCCGATGTCGTCACCGGCCCAGTTCGTCCACGTCCCGGGCGCCAGGATGATGCAGTGACCCAGGATCACATCCGGCCCCAGGAACCCGATATCGCGCAGCCACTCAATCGGCGTGACACCGTGGCGGCGCGTCATTTCCAGGAACTCGTTGCCCGACTGCGAGGTGTGCAGCGCCATGGGCACGCCCAGGCTGGTCGCTGCGTCCCGCGAGCGGCGGAGCAGATCTTCGGTGCAGGTATCCACCTGTGACGGCGAGAGGAACCCCTTGATGCGCCCGTTCTGCTGGCCGTCGTACTCCTCAATGAAGCGCACCGCGCGCTCCATGCCGCGCAGCCCCGCCTCCTCATCCCAGGCGTACTTCACTTCCTTGCCGTCGTCGGTGTACCAGCGCCCGGAGCGGTAGCCGGACCCCATGTACAGCCGCATGCCTACTTTCTCCGCCTGGCGCACGGCCTCCTCCGGGTAGGAGCCAATCTCCATCACCGTTGTGGTGCCGGTCCGCAGCAATTCCGTCATGGAGTAGGCCAGGCAGGCGTGCGCTGCCTCATCGTCCATGGCGGCAGAGCGCACGGGCAGGTACTCGAAGAGCCCGGAGAGGTAGAACTGCCTTCGACCCTTGTCCTCGACAAAGCTCTTGTCCAGTGGGGATTCGTAGAGGTGCGTGTGCGTATTGATGAAGCCGGGGGTCACCACCATCCCCTGCCCATCAATCACCTCATCCACCGAGTGCTCCCAGCTCCCCTGCGGACCCACGTGGATAATCTCGTTCCCCTCGATCACTACCACGCCGTCCTGCAGGTGGCGATGTCCGCCGTCCTGGTAGGCGATCACGTGTGACGCATCGATGCGCTTGCGGGTCATGATGTTGCTCCCCTGCTCACGGTTCTCAGCGAATCTGATCTGCGACGTATCAGAACATCGCGCCCGGTATCACGCAAGGGGAGGTGTGAGGTGGGAATTGGGGTGCATGATGCCAGTGGTGACCGGGGAAGCGCGAAGGAAACGCGACGGCCCTACGCGAAGATCTCGGCGACCTCGATCTGAAGGTCCGGCAGCACTTCCCCGCCATCGAGCGTGTCGGCCCCGGTCAGGGTGACCGGC
>JALYWD010000534.1 GCA_030852885.1 Chloroflexota bacterium
GGATGGCTGCGGAGGCACGCTGGACTGCGGGAACTGCATTTATCCCCTGATCTGCGGAGCCGGAGGTACGGCCAACGTTTGCGGCGATGCCGCAGGAACATGCTCGGTTGAAGCCGATATCTGCTCCTCGACGGGGAATTTCTTCCCGTGTAACGGCGTTGGCAACAACTGCGCCTGTCAACGAACGACGGGAGGAGGAGCAGCGTGCCTCAGGCCCTCGGGTGCTGGTCCCTGTGGTGGCTGCACGAGTAGCGCCGACTGTCCTGCAGGGCAGGTTTGCGCGGTAAAGACTTCAAACCGCAACTGTCTCCCTTGTGCCATCGGCCAGGGCCAGTGCTTGACCGTCTGCAACTAGGAGAACGGAGCCAGTCTCGGTTCACGTCGCGGGCCAGCAAATGCGGCGGTCTCTGCCTTACGTATCGCCCGGCGACACCGCAGCCGTACCCCACGGCAATGGTGCCAGCAACCGCGGGAACGAATCTGGCTACAGTGCGGCATAACCCCGGTTGCGCTGACCGGCGCAGCCGCACGTCTGATGGTAGGAGAGAGCGCAGATGGTGAACCGCAGGGGCTGTCCCCCCGATTGGCCGCAGGATGACAGTGTGTACCCGGACGATGAGAAGTTGCCGTGGGCGCGCGAGATGCTGCGCCAGAACTTCATCGATTCGGACCCTGATGAAACCGAGGGCGCCGCGGAGTTCCGCGCCCGGCTCGTGGCGGAAGCCGCTGATCGCGGCTGGGAGGTCGACAGCCCCGAATCGTCCGGCTCGGCCTTCACCGTCGTCATGCGCAACGCCGCCCTGACCGCACAGGGCCGGGACCTGCGCGGCTACGGTGCGACACCCGAAGACGCCCTCATCGTCGCCCTGGCCGATGCGATCGAACTCGGCAACGAGTAACGTAGGGTCTCGGCCCGTACCCAGGCAGTTGACGAGGGAAAGCGATGACAGACGTTGTGCACCCGACCGTGCTCGACACCGATATTGGCTCGGATGTGGACGATCTGCTGGCGCTGACCCTGCTGGCCCGTGCGCCAGAGGTGCGCCTGATCGGCATCACCACGGTCTACGGCGACACCCGCCTGCGCGCCCGCATTGCCCGCTGGACCTGTGACCGCCTGGATCGGCCCGATGTCACGGTGATCCCGGGGCTCGGGGAAACCCTGAGCGGGCGAGAGATCTGGTGGCCCGGGCACGAGGGCGTGGGCCTGGCGGACCTGGAGCGTGTTCCGGTGGCGGAGGCCACGGGGGTGGACTACCTCTGCCAGACCGCGCGCGAGCACGCCGGCGAACTCGACCTCATCGCCATCGGGCCGCTCACCAATGTCGCGGCCGCCCTGCGCCAGGACCCGGCGTTTGCCAGCAACCTGCACCACCTGTACATCATGGGCGGCGCCTTCTGGCTCGATCGCGCCGAGCACAACTTCAAGTGCGATCCGGAAGCGGCGGACCTGGTCATGCGCAGCGGCATCCCGATGAGCCTGGCCGGGCTGGACGTGACGAAGCGCGTCTGGGTGACGGAAGCGGACCTGGCGGCGCTGGAGGGCAGCGGCCACGCGCTGGGAGCCGTCCTCGCCGATCAGGTGCGGCGCTGGTGGGCCGCGAGCGGGCGCGAGCAGGACAACCCGCATGACGCGCTGGCGGCCCTGATGCCCTTCCGCCCGGATCTGTTCCGGTTCCAGCGCTGCAATGTCACCGTCGAGACGGATGGCGCGCAACCGGGGCGGTCAGTCATTGCCGGCTGCGGCCAGGGCCAGGTTGCCCTCGCCGCCGAGGTGGACGTAGCGCAGGCGCAACGGGAGATCCTGCACCGCCTGCTGCACCACGTCTGAGCCGATCTTTTGGCGGGCGGCGCCAGGCGGGCCACTGCGGGATGGTGCGGACCTCGAAACCGGCGGCGTGCAGGCGCCCCTCTTTTGAGCTGTCGTGCCGGATGCGTGTCCATGGCCCTCGCGCCTGGTCCTGATCCTCACCTGGTTACCGTTTCGCCATGGCGTGCGGCACTCCTCCCGTAGCACGTGGAAACCCGTCCTGTGCAGGACTTGCAGGCCGGGAACACGTCCCTGGCACAGGGGTTGCGCAGAGCGGTCAACACCTACGGTCACCGATCAGGGGTGACATCTGCGCACGAGAGGAGCCCGTGTGGCTGGGAATCCAATTTCCCAAAGCGAGACCGCCATCTTCGCGGAGATCACCCGGGGCAACGTTGTCGAGAGCGTGCACCGCGGCCGGGTGGCCGTGGTCGCCCGGGATGGCGCCCTGCTGGCATCTGCTGGTAATCCGGCGCAGGTAGCCTACTTCCGCTCGTCGGCCAAGCCTTTCCAGGCCGTTCCCCTCGTCGAAAGCGGGGCGGCCGATGCGTTCCGATTTGGGACGCGCGAGCTGGCGCTCGCCTGTTCCTCCCACGATTCCACCCCGGACCACCAGCGCGGGGTGGCTCGCATGCTGGAGATGTGCGGCCTGCGCGAAGATGACCTGCGCTGCGGCATTTCCCCGATTGCCGATGAGCAGGAACAGGCCCGGTCTGTCCTGGGCCTGGTCTGGCCGTCCCAACTGCAATGTGAGTGCTCCGGTGAGCACGCCGGGATGCTCGCCGCCTGCAAGCACCTCGGGTACGACCTGGACGACTATGTTGCGCGGGACCACCCGCTCCAGGCGCGCATCCTCGAGATTATCGCGACAGTGCTCGGCATGAGTGAACACGACATCGCCATTGGCACTGACGGCTGCAGCATTCCCACCTTCGCCGCCCCGCTGCACCGTTTTGCCTGGGCCTACGCACTTCTCGCGGCGCCGCGCGGTGGCGTGCAGCCGATTCCTGCTTCGCTGGCCACCGCGCTCGACTGCCTGCGAGAGGCCATGCTGGCTCACCCGATCCTGGTCGGTAACGATGGCGTCCTCGACACTGACATCATGCAGTTCTCCAATGGCCGGATCGTCGCCAAGCTCGGCGCGGAAGGGCTCCTCTGCCTGGCCGCCCCAGCGCGCGGACTGGGCATCGCCATCGCCACGGACGATGGCATGCCGCGCGGGCTGGGCCCGGCCGCTATCGCCGCGCTGCAGCAGTTGGACCTTGCGGATGATGCCATGATCGAGGCGCTGCGGGAGCGTCATGCTGGGGCCGTGCCGAGTTTCAAGGGAAAACCGGTGGGCGAGATCCGGCCGAGACTCGTGCTGGAGATGAGGGGGACATCGTGAGCCCGGCGCCGCTGCCTGAACGCTGCCTCCAGAAGTGGCGCAATAGCCAGCGCCAGGCTGCAATGCGGGCCGTAACCTGTGACCCGATCATCTGTGGGGAGGAAGGCGCGGAAATTGCAGAGTATCTGTCTGGGCCCAATGGCGAGCCAGATGCCTGAGGACATGAGCGATGCGAACGCCGGGGAATGCGCTGTGCTGTGCCGGAAACAATCAGTCCACGCCAACCAGATCAGGTGAAGGAACCGATGAAGCCAGCCATCATCTGCGATATCGACGGCACGCTCGCCGACATGGGCACGCGCAGCCCCTTTGACTTCGAGAAGGTTGACCAGGACGAGGTCAAGCACGCCACGGCGGAGACCGTGCGCGTGTTTGCGCGGGCAGGATACGCCGTCATCCTGTTCACCGGGCGCGACGACAGCTCCCGCGACATGACGGTCGCCTGGCTCACGGCCAACGATGTGCCTTTCGACGTACTGGTCATGCGCCGCGCCGGGGACCGCCGCAAGGACAGTACGGTCAAGCGCGAGATGTACGAGCGCACGGTGCCCGGCACGTACGACGTGTTGCTGGTCCTCGATGACCGCAACCAGGTCGTGGACATGTGGCGCAAGGAGTTGGGCCTGCCCTGCTTCCAGGTGGACTACGGGAATTTCTGAAGCGCTGTGCCCGCGTCGAGTTGGACGTCATGCGTGTCACGTACGCGTGGGATGAGGGCCGTTGCGGCGCAGGCGCTGACTGCTCGGAGACAAGAGACACAACGTGACTGGAGGTTCCGCTTGATCGAGACAACGCCCCAGGCCCGGCTCGCCCAGGTGCAGGGAGTTGCCTACCTGGCAACCGGGATCTGGCCGATCATCCATCGCCGGTCCTTCGAGGCCGTGACCGGTCCCAAGACCGATTTCTGGCTGGTGCGTACTGTTGGCGCGCTGATCAGCGTGATCGGCGCCACACTGCTGCTGGGCAGCCGTCGCTCACGGTGGGTGCCCGAGCTCACCCTCCTGGCCGCTGGCAGTGCGCTCAGCCTGGCCATCGTCGATATCGTTGGTGTGGCGGTGCGGCGGATCTCCCCCGTCTACCTGCTGGATGCCGTGGGGGAGCTGGCGCTCGTTGCGGCCTGGACGCAGGCCGATGCGGTTCGGCCCACGCAGGAGTGAGACGCCTCTTTCGCGGACGGGATTCGGCATTGCGCCGGGCCGGTATGGGCCAGTGCTGGAGCAAGCCCTCACCCCAAACCCCTCTCCCTCGCAGCAGGTGGGGGGAGACGGGCCGGGGGTGAGGGTCTTCTCGGCGCAAACAGGCTCGCCAAAGTTCTTGCTCACCAGGCGTGCTCGGCGCTCTCCTCCTAGAAGGCGAGGGGCAGCGCCTCCAGGGCGCGCAGGAAGCCCGACTTCCAGCGAATCTCCCCGGCGGGCACGGCCAGGCGCAGCTCGGGGTAGCGCGTCAGGAGCGTGGTGAGCGCGATATCGCCCTCCATCCGGGCCAGCGGCGCGCCTAGGCAGACGTGAATCCCCTTGCCAAAGGCGACGTGCCGGTTGGCATCCTCGCGCGTAATATCGAAGACCTCCGGCCGCGCGAACCGCTCCGGATCGTGGTTGGATGAGGAGAGCCCGACCAGGATCGTCTCGCCTCGGGGAATCTCCACCCCGGCGATCGCCAGGTCTTCCGTGGTGAAGCGCGGCAGCGTGGTGTCCAGCGGGCCCCAGAAGCGCAGCACTTCCTCGACCGCGTTCTTCATCAGCTCGGGGTTTGCTCGCACCTTGGCCAGTTCCGACGGGTGCGTCAACAGCGCCAGCATGCCGCTCGCGATCAGGTTGACGGTGGTCACGTGTCCCGCGGCCAGCAGGATGAAGACCATCGACAACAGTTCCTCGCCATCCAGCCGGTCGCCCTCTTCCTCCGCGTGCACCAGGTCGCTGATCAGGTCGTTGGATGGCTCGCGTCGTCGCCGCTCGAAGAGGGTCTCCAGGTAGGTCACGAATTCGTGGAAGGTCGTCTCGATCTCTTCCTCGCTCTTGACCGCCCCGCCGCCAATGGGCAGCTCATGGAACCAGCGCTTCACATCGTCCTGGCCCTCGGGCGGAATCCCCAGCAACTCACAGATGACCTGGATCGGTACGGGGAAGGCGAAGGCGCTGACCAGGTCCACGGTGCGATTGGGCGCGGTCTCGCCTCGCGCTGCGGCCGCCTCCTCTACCTGATCGAGGAAGTGATCGACAATCGCCTGGATGCGCGGGCGGAACGCTTCCATCTGCCGGTTGGTGAAGCTGGGCTGCACCAGCTTGCGCAGGCGGGCGTGGTCCGGCGGAT
>JALYWD010000537.1 GCA_030852885.1 Chloroflexota bacterium
GTGTGGCCGCCGGATAGATTGCGGCCCTTGCCCGGGTGACCTTGCGTGCCCTGAATGCGCCGCCACCGAAGTCTGCCGGAATGGCGAATGCCTTTCCTGCACGGTGACCTGCGCCAGCAATCAGACATCGGAAGAGTGCGGCGCAGCTCTCAGCACGGCGTTGGGCAACGCCAGTCTGGCGACCGTCACGGTCTGCCCCGGCACCTATGTGGGAAACTTCAGCATCAGCCGCGGCGTCACCTTGGTCGGTGCTGGCCAGGGTACGGACCCGGCAGCCAATACCATCCTGAGCGGCAACCAGGCGGGCCGCGTCCTCTTGCTAATGGCAGACGCCGCCAGCGTGACCCTCGAGAAGCTACGGATCGCCGGCGGAATGCTCTCGAATGATGACGGCGCGGGTATCGCGAACCTGGGCGCCGGGCTGACCATGACGAATTGCACGGTCAGTGACAACGAGGGCAGCAACGTGAATGGCGTCGGGATCTACAGCCAGTCCAGCCTGCAGATGACAGGTTGCCAGGTCAGCGACAACGCCTGCACCGATGGCGGCGAAGCGTTGGCCGGCGGCATTTACGCGCAGGGCCCGACAACGCTGACCGATTGCCAGATCACCGGCAATCAAACCAGTGGCGAAGGTGGAGGACTGCTGGTCGCCTCTGGTCTGACCTCCCTGGACGGTCAAACAACCATCAGCGGCAACGTGGCGGCCGGTGGAGGCGGCATCCTCGTGGCGAGCGACGCCAGCCTGAGGGTTGCCTCAACCTGTCAGGTCACGCACAACACGGCGACCGAACTCTATGGTGGGATCGCGAATGGGGGAGCCGTGACCCTGCTGGGCAGTTCGCCGGAGACGATCGTGGTCAACAACTGCCCTGACAACTGCTTCAACGTTCCCGGCTGCACGGAGAATCAGGTCGACTGCCCGAACTGAGGGGAACGGACGTTCGGGCCAGCGAGGGTGCGCTTTGCGCCCTCGCTGGCCCGCCGCACGCGGGTCAACTCCTGCTACACGCGGACCGGCAACGCCGTGAGCGCACGCATGAATGTGCCATCGCGCCAGGTGAGCTCGCCGCGCGGGACCGCCAGCTCCAGGTCTGGGAAGCGGTTCAGGAGTTCGGTAAACGCGACTTCCGCCTCCAGGCGAGCGAGCACAGCGCCGAGGCAGGCATGGATGCCCGTGCCGAAGGCCAGATGACGGTTTGGGTCTCGCGTGATGTCAAAAACTTCGGGATCGGGGAATCGCTCGGGATCGTGATTGGCTGAGGCCAGGACCGCCATCATCTGCTGGCCACGCTTGAGCTGCACGCCGCCAAACTCGGTGTCCTCGCGCACCCAGCGCGTCAGCCCTACCTCGACCGGGCCATAGAAGCGCAGCATTTCCTCAATGGCGCTCTTGAGCAGCGCAGGATCGTCCCGCAGGCGCTGCCGCTGCTTGGGATGCTCAAAGAGCAGCAGCGTGCCATTCGCGATGAGATTGACCGTCGTCTCATGCCCTGCCACGATGAGCAGGAACATCATGGAGATCAGCTCTGCCTCGCTGAGCTTGTCACCGTCCGCCTCAGCCTGCACCAGTCCGCTCAGCAGGTCGTCACCGGGTGACTCCCGCTTCGCGACCGCCAACTGCCGCAGGTAGCTTGCGAATTCCTGCAGCAAGTCGGCCTGCTCCTGGCTTTGTGGCTGACCTGGCACAAAGGTGACTGATGCGTGGGACCAGGTGCGGAAGCGGTCGTAATCCTCCTCCGGAATGCCGAGCATCTCGGCAATCACGGTCAGCGGCAGTGGATAGGAAAAATCGTCGATAAGGTCGAACTGCCGCTGCCCCGAGCGGACGTTGGCGTCGATGCCGTCCAGCAGGGAAGTGGCGATCTCCTGCACGCGCGTACGCAGCCCCTCGATGTATCTGGGTGTGAAAGGAATCGCCACAAGACGCCGCAGCCGCGAGTGATCTGGCGGATCGATCCCAAGCAGGATCCGCCCGAAGAGCTGATCCAGGTCGAGCATCTGCTGCGCCTGCTCCTCGCTCATACCCGCGATGTACTGGGCACGCAGGGCTTCGAGTTCAGCTTCCGAGTAGGCGTTGGCAGCGTCGTTCCCGAAGCGTCCGTAATCCTTCATCATCG
>JALYWD010000541.1 GCA_030852885.1 Chloroflexota bacterium
AGAGACTCCCATTCCTCTCACCAGAACAGGACGAAGCCCTGTTGCGAGAGGCCGGATTCTCGGATGTCAGCCTGTTCTACGCCGGATTCACGTTTCGCGGTTGGGTGGCCTACGCCTGAGCATTCCACCCTGCGCGGTACTCCGCCACACCGTGCCGGAGCATGCCCCCGGCCGGGCCGCTCGCGTCCCGGCCGTACACTGCTGCACCTCACTCCAGCTCGCCATCATTGCCGGTACGCCCCTGTATCCCGCCGAGAATAGATGCACCCTCATTCCCGTTTGTATCCAAAATCCAGCCGTCTGCCCATTGACACGCTGAAATCAGACCGATAGCATCCCTTTTGTATCCATTTCATCGCGAGTTGCAGGTGGTGTTCCCTGCAAGATTGCTCGACCCGCGCGAGGTGACGGTGGCGCTCGTGTCTGTTCCACGGCCAGAGACACCTTTCAGTGGCGCGGCTCTCGCCGCGGCCGAAGGCACCCATGACCCAATGGGAACGATGCCGCTGAGCGAGATCGCGACACGCTATCTGCGCGCGGCCATTCTCGATGGCCGGCTGCGTCCCGGCACGCGCCTGCGCCAGGAGGCCATCGCCCGGGAGCTGGGCGCCAGCCGCATCCCCGTGCGGGAAGCGTTGCGCGCGCTGGAAAACGAGGGGCTGGTCAACCTCACGCCGCGCAGCGGGGCGCGGGTGGCTCGCCTGGACTACGCGGAGCACGCCGAGCTCTACCGCATTCGGGAAGAGCTGGAGCCGCTTGCCCTGGCCGAGAGCACACCCCATCTCAGCGATGAAGCGCTGGCGCATTTGCGCACCCTGAAGCTCCAGATCGAAACATCTCGTGATCCAGGCGTCTGGTTGATCCTGGACCGCCAGTTCCACCTCGCCAGCTACGCCGCCGCGTCGATGCCCCGGCTGCTGAAGATGATCGAGGGCTTCTGGAACACCACCCAGCAGTATCGTCGCGTTTACTACCGTATGGTCGCGGCGGAGTGGTCGCCAGATGATCCAGTCCTGCCGATGACGCACGTCGATCACTGCATGTTGCTGGATGCGCTGGAGCGGCGTGACGTCACCGATGCCAGCAGCATGATGCGCGCGCACATCCGGCGCACGCGCCTCACGCTGGCCGCGAGTCAGCACCTGTTCGATGAATGACAATCACCTTTGGGAGACGGCCTGAAGCATGAGTAGCGCACCAGTCACGGGGCATGGACAGCAGAAGAGTTCGGGATACCTGCGCCTGGCGGGGGTCAGCAAGCGCTTCGGCGACACGACCGTGCTCAAGGACCTCGACCTGGAGATCGGCGAGGGCGAGTTCATCTCCCTGATCGGTCCCAGCGGCTCCGGGAAGACGACCACGCTGCGCATCATCGCCGGGCTGGAAACGCCGACGACTGGCGGCGTCTTCGTCGGGAGCGAGGAGATCACCTCCCTGCTGCCGAACCAGCGCGATTTTGGCATGGTCTTCCAGCACTTCGCGCTCTTCCCGCACCTGGATGTCTATCAGAACGTGGCCTACGGGCTGAAGATTCGTGGCGACAAGTCCGCTGCTATCGAGGCCGCTGTGCTGCCGATGCTGGACCGCGTCGGGCTGCGGCCGCTCGCCACGCGCAAGATCGGGGAACTCTCCGGCGGGCAACGCCAGCGCGTCGGCATCGCCCGCGCCCTGGTCGTGAAGCCGCGCCTGCTCCTGCTGGATGAGCCGACTGGCTCGCTGGACACCAAGTTGAAGCTGGCCATGCAGACCGAGCTGAAGGCGCTGCACAACGAGTTCGGCCTGACCTTCATCCACGTCACCCACAACCAGAGCGAGGCGCTGGCCCTGGCGGACCGGGTCTACGTCATGAACGAAGGGCGCATCGAGCAATCCGGCAGCCCGACGCAGGTCTACCGCTACCCCTCGACGCGCTTCGTCGCGGACTTCGTGGGCCGCAACAACCTGATCGACGGCACGATTGACGGCGAGGTGTTCAGCGGCAAGATGGGCGCCTTCCCGGCCGGTACGGGCGCATCCCGCGTGGGGCGCGGCGCCTGCACCGCCGTGATCCGGGCGGACGCCATTCACCTCGGAACGCCGCCTGCCGGCGCGGCGGCGCTGCAGGTACGGCTGGACGCGCTGGAGTACGCCGGATCGGTGGTGACCTGGTTCCTGCACGGCCCCGGCGGCGCGCTGACCACCGATGTCACCGCGGAAGAAACGGAGCGGCTGCGGCCTGTCATTGGCGAGACGTACCAGGCGTGGTGGAATCCGAACGACGTGCACTATCTGCAAGCCTGACCCACCAGTTGCGCCACGGAAGGAGGAGCGCTCACGCCGGGGTGCGCCGGCAGCGATGAACGCGATGGACCCAATGGACGTGGCACGGAGAAAGGACCTGACGATGACTTCAAAGCACTTGACCTATGAGCAGATGGCCGCCATGCGCTTCGAGGCGGATCACACCACCACCCGCCGTCGCCTGCTGGCGCGCGGCGTGCAACTCGGCGCGGCCTTCACGGCTATCGGCGCGTTGGGCCGCTTCAACTCGCTCGATGCCGCGGCCCAGGGCGTGGTGCTGCGCGAGATCGGCCTCAGCTTGACCGAGGATCCACGCGTCCTCTCCCGGTTCCAGCAGGACACCGGGATCACCATGGAAGGCAACTCCCAGATCCTGGGCAACCAGATTACGTTCTGGCTACAGAACTACAAGGACTACGACATCAACCAGGTGAACTTCAGCCAGACCGCGCCATTGCTGGCCCAGCAGGCCATCCAGGCCTTCCCGGTGGCCGACATCCCGGCCTGGAACGACCAGGTGCTGCCGCTCTTCCGCGAAGCGGGCTCACCCGGCTCCAGCGAAAAGTCGGGCTGGCCGATGGCTGGCACCTACATCGATCCCGCCACGAAGGAACAGTTCATCGGCGCGCCAACCTGGTTCGGCTTCGACGCCTTTGGCTACCTCGATGGCCTGACCCAGGGTGACCTCACCTCCTACGGCGCGATCTTCGACCCCGGGAACAAGGGGCACGCCACGCTCCTGAACGAGCCGATCACCACGGTCATGAAGGTGGCGACCTTCCTGCAGGGCACAGGTCAGGCGACGTTCTCCGGCGCGCTGAACAACCTGAGCAGCGACGACCTCAAGATCTGCTTCGACTTCCTGAACCAGAAGAAGCAGGAGGGGCAATTCCGCCTCTTCTGGAGCGACTTCGGCCAATTGGTCGACCTGCTGGTGGCCGGGGAGGTCTGGGTCGGCGACTTCTGGGCCAGCGCCTGCGCGGCGGCGGTCGCCAGTGGCGCGAAGGCGGTCTTCGTCAACGACCCGGCCGAGGGCAGCAACGGCTGGATCCAGGGCGCCACCGTGTCCTCCGCCACCCAGCATCTGCCAGAGGTGATGACCTTCATCAACTGGTCACTGGAAAGCGGAGTGCTGGGTACCGTCCTCGGCGTCCAGGGGTACTACTCCCCGCGCCCGGACATGGTCGAGCCGCTGCTCAAGGAGGAGGCCTCGCCTGTTGAGGGGATCAACGCCTGGGATTACTGGTACATGGGGGCCAAGCCGGAAGAGCGCCCGGCGCTGGACACCCGCCTGGAGCACATCGCGGACTGGCAGGCGTACCCGGACAACTTCGAGGAGTACAGCCGGTTGTGGACGGCGTTCACGGCGGCGTAGGGGGGAATCCCTCTCTCCGAACGGCCCTCACCCCCAACCCCTCTCCCGGTGCGCGGGAGAGGGATTGGGGTGAGGGTTCTTCGGCAGGAATGGGCACGATGATGGCACGCAACTCCAATAGTAGAAACGCCGGGAGAACACTGGCATGAGCGCCAGTTCCTTCCCGGCGGGCGCGCCCCTCGCGGCGCCCACCCTGCCGGTCGCCACCCACGCTCCGGGCGCGTTGGAGCAACAGGAGCAGCGCCGCAAGGCGCGCAAGTCGTGGCTGTTGCTGCTGCCTGCCCTGCTGGTGGTGCTCATCGCGGCCATCGCGCCGCTGGCGACGATCCTGTGGGTCAGCTTCTGGCGCACCGATGGCCTGAACCTGGAACGCACCATCGATTTCACGGCCTGGCGCACGGTGCTGAGCGACCCCACCTTCTACCGCCTGGCCTGGTCCAGCGTGCAGACGGTGCTCATCGTGCTGGCGCTGGTGGGGGTGCTGGGCCTGGCGGCCGGCTACTGGCTGGCGCGCTTCGTCACCAACCGCAAGCTGCAGGCCCTGTTGTTGATGCTGGCCATTCTGCCCTTCTGGACGAGCTATCTCATTCGCATCATTACCTGGCAACCCTTGTTCGGCAATAGCGGTGTCATCAACTTCCTGCTGACCCAGCTTGGCCTGCCGCCGATGGAGCTGTTCCTCTACAACCAGCGGGCCATGATCTTCGCCATGACTTCGCTCTACGTCGTCTTCGTGATCGGCCCCGTTTTCTGGGCCCTCGCCCGCATCGACCCCGAGGTCATCGCGGCCTCGCGCACGCTCGGCGCCAGCGCCTGGACCGCCTTCCGCACCGTGGAGTTGCCCCTGGCGCGCGGGGGGCTGGTGGTGGGCCTCTTCTTCGCCTCCATCTTCCTGTTCGGGGATTACGCCACCGGGCGGCTGATTGGCGGGGGCACCAACCCCCTGCTCTCGGACGCCATCTCGCAGTACGCCGGCTCCGGGCAGTGGCCCATCGCCGCCGCGCTGGCAGTCGTACTCTTCCTGCTGGCCATCCTCTGCCTGGCCATCTTCATGCGGGTCTACGACCTGCGCAACGAACTGTAGGAGGAGGGGCAGATGCAGCTCAGCCAGGGGCAAAAGCTCTTCCGGGTGGTGGGCGGGATCATCTTCTTCCTGATCCTGATCATCCTCTACGCGCCCTTCTTCATCATGGGCCTGCTCTCCTTCGCGGAGCGCACCACGGCGGTATTCCCGCCGGCGGATTTCTCGTTCATCTCCTACCAGAAGCTGTTCAACCCGAGTAACTTCGACCTCTTCCGCATCCCTGGCGAGCCGCTGGTCAACTACCTGCGGCCGATCGGGCTCTCGGTGACGCTGGCCCTGCTGACCGCCATCATCGCGACGGTGCTGGCGCTGATGGCGGCGCTCGCGTTCCGGGAGCGCTTCCGGGGGCGCGGGATTGCCTTCTACCTGCTGCTGCTGGGCATGGTGACGCCGGGCATCATCCTGGGGCTCGGCTTCCGCCTCTTCGCGGACCAGATCGGCCTGCCCACCGGCTGGAAGACGACCGGGCTGCTGACCCACATCGCGTGGACCATGCCTTTCGGTTTCATCGTCTTCCTGGTCTTCCTCAACCGCTTCGATCGCACCATCGAAGAGGCGGCCTCCGTGCTCGGCGCGGATAGCTGGACCGTGTTCCGCACTGTGACGCTGCCGGTGCTGGCGCCGGGCGTGCTGGCCTCACTGCTCTTTGGCTTCACCCTCTCCTTCGATGAGATCCAGCGCTCGTCACTGGTGCTGGGGCGAGATCAGACGCTGCCCATCGCCATCATCGGGGCCACCACGGTGCGCATTACGCCGGTGCTCTACGCGCTCGGCTCGCTGATCGCACTGGTGTCGTTCGCCTTTGTCGCCTTCTATCTGCTCTTCTTCGAGCGTGAACGCCGCCGGTTCTATGGGGGCAAGGTGGCCGAGGATGAGGAGGACGAGACCGGCGATGATTCCGGCGCGCCAGAAAGCGCGGTGGTGTAGATGCCTGGGCTGGCAGAGGCACCACCTCAATGCTGTCATCCCCTTTCGCCTGTCATCCTGAGCCCGCAGGCGAAGGATCTCGCTCCCCACGCGGCACGGTATGAGGTGACACTCCCTCACGCGTGTCATCTCGAGCGGAGTCGAGAGATCTCGGCGTCACCGGCCGCAACGATGCGAGGTGACCACGAAGCTCGCATGTAGTATCGGTATCTGGGGGGGTGGGCAAGGCCGAGATCTCTCGACT
>JALYWD010000632.1 GCA_030852885.1 Chloroflexota bacterium
GCGGTGCTGCTGGCCATTGCCTTCGTGGCCAAGTTCGTCAATCGCCAACGTGGGTTTGCCGCGCAGTGGTTTGATGGCCGGGCCGTGGCGGAAACGGTCAAGAGCGCGACCTGGCGCTACGCGATGGCTGCTCCACCCTTCGCCAACCAGGAAGACTCGCGGCCGAGCTTTGAGCGGACATTGCGCGATACACTCCAGGCGCGACCCTCCCTGATTCCACAACTGCACCGGTTGCCGGCGCACGGGCGGCAGATTCCTCCCGGACTGGCGCAGATTCGCGCCGCTTCGATCGCTGATCGAAAGGCAATCTATCTGTCGCAAAGACTTGATGACCAGATAGATTGGTACAGCACGAAGGCGGCCGCCAACGCACGCTCTGCCAGCAGATGGTTCTGGGCGGGCATGGCAGCGCAGGGCACCGCGCTGGTTGTCTCCATCGCCCTGATTCAGGCGACGGATGTGCCAGATGTCGTTGCGGCGTTCACCACGATCGCGGCGGCCATCGCTGCCTGGACACAGTTCCGGCGCCACGATGAATTGAGCAAGAGCTACAGCCTGGCCGCACACGAACTGGCGTTCCTGTACTCCGCGGTAGCGGATGCACGCACAGAAGAAGCGTTCACGCAGGCGATTGTGTCTGCCGAGGAAGCGGTCTCCCGCGAGCACACCATGTGGATGGCAAAACGCGCGTGAACGCCGGCACGTCCTGGTTGTACGTGTAGCCGCACCGCCGCCAGCGTTTCTGGCGCCGTGATTCCACGCATCATTCCTCACGCCTCCGCCGCTGCCGTGCCGCGATCCGCGGCGGGCACAAGCAGGACTGGCGCGGGCGCTTCGCGCACCAGCTTTTCGGCCACGCTGCCCAGCAGCCAGCGCATCACGCCGCTGCGCCCGTGGCTCGTCATCACCAGCAGGTCGCCCGGCTTGATGGCGTTGGCGATCTCGGCGTATACCGAGCCAACTCCAACCGCGCAGGTGGCGTTGAGTCCCTCGGCTTGCAGGCCCCTGGTCACCCCGCTCAGGTACGTCGTCGCTTCACGTTCGAGGTCGCTTCCCAACTGATCGTAGATGTTCGCGGCCGGGGCGGCGGGAAACGGGCCACCGCCGCCCAGGGTGGCCAGCACCTGCGCGGAGTTGGTGGCGCGGACGAGATGGATGGGAACGGCCAGGCGCTGCGCCAACGCCGTGGCCACCGGTAGCGCCGCTTCGGCCCGCTCCGACCCGTCCAGCGGCACCAGGAGGCGGGTGATGGTGGCCGTCTCCGGAGCTGACGTGGTCAACTCAGGGCGCACCAACAGCACCGGTACCGGCGACGTGCGCGCGATGCGGTCAGCCACGCTGCCAAAGACGATCCGGCCCAGGGCGCCGCGCCCGTGCGTGGTCATCGCCACCAGGTCCACTTCCCGCTGCGCAATCGTCTGCAGGATCTGGCTTGCGGGATCCCCCAGCGCGACCTCGACAGACCAGTTCGCCGGGACATCAGGCTTCCGGGACACGATCTGCTGCAGCGCGGCGCGGGCAGAATTGAGTTCGGTCGCGTAGGCGGCCTCCTGCCCCGGGTTTGGTGTCCGCTGCCAGCCAGTCAGGTCGGGATCGCTGGCAACTGGCGTCCCAAGGTCTGACACGGCCGTAAACAGGAGGACATGCCCGCCGTTTGGCAGCACCGTCAGGGCGTAGGGAATGGCCTGCTCTGCCTCGGGGGAGCCGTCGAGCGGCACAAGGACCGATGAAATCATGACCTGCTCCTGTGAACTGATGGAGACGAGACCGGCGAGAGGTGTTCCAGGAACCAGTCGCGCGCCAGTCGCGAGGCCGCCGCGAGCGTGCCTGGCTCTTCGAAGAGGTGCGTGGCGCCCGGCACCAGCGCCAGGCGCACCGGCGCGTGCATCTGCTCCTGGGCCAGCTCGTTAAGCTGAATGACCTGCGTGTCTGCCGCGCCGACGATCAGGAGGGTTGGCGCCTGGACGCGCGGCAACGCGTCGCCCGCCAGGTCAGGCCGCCCTCCACGGCTGACAACGGCGCGCACTCGCTCGGGG
>JALYWD010000562.1 GCA_030852885.1 Chloroflexota bacterium
CCGGCAACTCGAAGCTTTCCTGGTCGAGGCAACTGAACGGGATCGACACCTCGCCGGTCGCCACCGGCAGGCCGCGTGCGGCAAAGAGCACCACGCCCGGCGCTGGCGTGGCCATATCAAGCCAGGGTCGGCCCGTGTTCCACTGGCCTGGCGCCTGCACCAGCAGCGCAGCCGGCGCCTCACCGCTCTCCACCAGACTATTTGGTTGCAGCAACAGATCAGCCATGATGAGATCGCCCGGGTTCAGGGTGCAGAAGATGGAGCCAAACACGTCGTCGCCGGCGGGATCCGGCGCCAGGACTTGCACCTGCGCCGCGTTGGGTAGTGGCGAGAAGATGGCGGGCTCCTCGCCCTGCCAGCCGGTCAACTCGGCATCCGGGTAGGCCGCGGCCAGCGCATCCAGCATCCCCTGGACACACGCTTCAGCGCCGCCACCTGGATCCTGGTACCCGGACACCAACTCGACCACACCACTCGGGTGGATGGCCTGCACGTAGTCGCCTTCGGCATCACTGCTGGCGGACTGGAACTCCCAGCCGCCGTCCTGCGGCAGCATCACGATGAAGCCGAAGGCCGGGCTTTCGTAGAGGTTGCCACGTATCCCGGGCAGATCCTCAACCTGGGCGGTTGCCGCTCCCGCCAGGGGGAGCAGGCCCAGGCAGGCCAGTACGAGCGCCAGCAGGCCGTGCCGCAGCGCCCTACCCCAGGGCGAGCAGGGCATCGAGATCGCGAAAAAGATCATCGCCCGATTCCTCCGGCGTGTGCAGGGCGCCCCGGAGCGCTGCCTCAGCGTCCTGCGCCGCGCCCTCCGCGAGGGCAGCGGCGTAGCGCGCTCCCAGGTCCGTCGTCAACTGGTTTACCAGATGATCGCGCTGCGCGCGCAGTTCCGGCAAGACCGGCAGGTCCAGTTCCGTGCGCAAGCGCTCTTCCGCGCCCAGTAACGTCGCCGCCTGCTGCGCGGCTCCCTCGGCCCCGCGTAGCAGCGCCGCCAGCAACAGGCCCGTGGCGATCGCATCCGGCTCGCCCAGGTCGCAGAGCAGCGGGATAGCTTCCGCGAGTGCGTCTTGCGCGTCGTTGAGGCGATCTGCGCGCAGGCTGATGTGCGCCAACCCGACCAGGGCACGCACCTCCGTGCCGGCGTGCCCGATCTCGCGCGCTATCGCCAGGCTCTGCCGCATGGTTCGCTCTGCCTCGGCCAGGTTGCCCGCCACCGTCTCAACGAGGCCCAGCCCGGCGTGGGCCAGCGCCTCACCAGGGCGGTCACCGAGAGCGCGCGTCTGCTTCAGGCCCTCGGCGGCAATGGCGCGGGCGCGCTGCTGGTGCTCGGCGTGTGGGGCCAGGAGCAGGAGGAGTTCCAGCAGCACCCCCGTGGCGGCGGCCTCGTTGCCGGCCTTGCGCCAGATGCTGACGCACGCCAGGTAGTGCGAGAGCGCGGCCGGGAGATCGTCGTTGTAGTGGGCAATCGCGCCCAGGCCCTCGGTGGCGGCCACGCTGCGCTCGACATCGCCAATCGCTTCCGCCTGCGCCAGGGCTGCGCGGTAGTGGGCTTCAGCCGTGGCCAGGTCTCCCTCGTGCAGGGCGAGGGCGGCCAGGTTGCAGAGCACCGCCGCACTGCGGCCCTGGTCTCCCTGGGCAGTCGCGGCGGCCTGCGCCTGCTGCAACCAGCCAGCCGATGCAGCGATGTCCCCCTGCTCCCAGGCCAGCATCCCCGCCTCGATCATCGCGGCCAGCCCGGCGGGCGTCTCCCGCGCGCTGGGCGGTGCAGCCAGCGCGGCCTCCAGCCACTGCCGCCCCTCCGCCAGGAAGCCGCGCGTCTGCCAGTACGCGCCGAGCGCCGCCGCCAGGGACAGGGTCTTCCCCCACTGCTGGCAGTCCAGCAGCCAGCGCAGCGCGGCCCGCAGGTTGTCGTGCTCCAGGTCGAGGCGCGCCAGCCACCCTTCCTGCGCCGCCCCGCGCAGGCCCTGCTCCGCCTCGCGCGCGAAGCTCAGGCACCAGGCCGCGTGTCGTTCCTGGACCGTGTCCGTTTCCCCGGCGCGCAGGAGTTCCTCGCGCGCGTAGGCGCGCACCGACTCCAGCATCGACCAGCGGGAGGTTTCGCCCAGGGCATCGCGCCGCACCAGGCTGGCGTCCGCCAGGTCCAGCAGGCGGGAGAGGGCGTCTGGCTCCGGGGCGAGCGCCGTTGCGGCTTCGCGAGTCCAGCCGCCGGCGAAGACCGCCAGGCGGCGGAAGAACTGTCGCTGCTGATCCGGACGGAGCAGGTCGTAGCTCCAGGCGATGGTGGCCGCCAGGGAGCGCTGCCGGGCCGATGCCTCCCGCCGGCCATCCACCAGCAGGTCGAAGCGGCGCTCCAGGTCTGCGCCCAGCTCGGCCAGGGTGCGGAAGCGCAGTTGCGCGGCGGCCAGCTCGATGGCCAGGGGCAGGCCATCCAGGCGGGCGCAGATGGCGGCCACCGCCGGGCGGTTCTCTGGCGTGAGCCGGAAGCCGGGCAGCACCTGCTGCGCCCGCTGCGCGAAGAGTTGCACGGCGTCCTCGGCCCGCGCGCCCAGCAGCGGCTCGATGGGCAGCAGCCGCTCTGCACCGATCCCGAGGCGAATGCGGCTGGTGGCCAGGATCTGCACCAGGGGTGCAGCGCCCAGCAGCGCCGCGATATCCGGCGCGGCAGCCACCACCTGCTCCAGGTTGTCCAGCAGTAGCAGGGCCTTGCGCCCGGCCAGCCACCCGTGGAGCGCGCCCTGCAGATCCAGCCCACCACCTTCCCGCAGGCCAAGCGCGGCGGCCAGGGCGGGCAGGAACTGGCCGGGATCGCGCACTTCCTCCAGCGGCACGAACCAGACGCCACCTGGGTAGTCATCCAGCAGGTCCGCGCCGGCCTGCTGCGAGAGGTGCGTCTTGCCCACGCCACCGGGGCCGATCAGGGTCAGCAGGCGCGTGGCTGGGGTTTGCAGGAGACGGCGCATCTCCGCCAGTTCCTGCTCCCGCCCCAGCAGCGGCGCGGACAGCACCGGCAAGTTGCCCGGGTTCCCCTCCAGCGTCTTGATCGGAGGGAAGGTGACCGGCAGCCCCGCGATATCGAGCTGCCAGACACGCTCTGGCCCAAGCAGATCACGCAGGCGGTGCTCGCCCAGGTCACGCAGGGTGACGCCTTCCGGCCAGGCATCGGCCACGGCCTGGCGCACGACGCTGGAGATGAGCACCTGCCCGCCATAGCCCGCGTTCATGAGGCGGGAGAGTCGGTTCAGGCAGGGAATCTGGTTGTAATCACCCGGCGGACCTGGCTGCGCTTCACCCTGGTGCACGCCCATGCGCACGCGCAGCGGGCCGGTTTCCACCGGCCACACCTCCGCCGCCAGGGCGCGCTGTGCTGCCACCGCCGCGGCCACAGCTGCCGCGGGGGAATGAAAGGCAGCCTGTACGGCGTCCCCAACG
>JALYWD010000572.1 GCA_030852885.1 Chloroflexota bacterium
ACGGTTACGCCGCTGGGCCCGGAGGATCTGAGTGGCGTGTATCCCACCCTTGCCGTAGCTGGAGACGTCCTGGCCCTCGGGTACATCGGGGAGCATGACGTCCAGATCGCCACGATCTCCCTCCCGGCAGACGCATCAGGGGCGTAGCCATGCAAAGGCAGAACATTGCCCGCCAGCACCTACGGGTGCTGGCGGTGGCCCTGGCGTGGGTGCTGATGGGCCTGATCGGCGTTGCTGGTTCGGGGGACGCCCTCGCCGACCCCGCGCCTGCCTACGCGGCAACGCGGCTCGATGGCTCCGGGGAGATCTCCCTGGACGATTTGCGCGGAGAGGTCGTGCTCCTGAATGGCTGGGCAACCTGGTGCCAGCCCTGCCGTGAGGAGATGCCGCTGTTGCAGCAACTCCAGGAGGAGTACGGCGACCAGGGCCTGCGCGTGGTGGGGGTCAGCATCGACCGCGGCGAGGCCGCCGGCAAAATCGAACAGTTTGCCAACGATACCGGCGTGACCTTCACGCTGTTGCATGACCCGAAGAACGCGTTCTCGCGGACCTTTCGCACGTCCGGTGTGCCGGAGACGCTGCTGATTGGCCGCGATGGAGACGTGCTCTACCGCTGGAAGGGGCCACTGCAGGACAACGCCGCTGAGCGCGAGATCATCCGGGCGGCGCTCGATGGCGCCACCACCGGAATCACGGCGCCGGTGGCGCAGATTGCTATCCCGGTGGCTTTCGTGGCGGGCTTGCTCAGCTTCCTGTCACCGTGCGTGCTCCCGCTTATCCCGACGTACGCCGGAGTCATCACCGGCCTCTCCATGAAGGAGTTGAGTTCCTCCGCTCCAGAAGCACGGCAGCGCACCCGGCGCGCCACCTTCACGAACGGCCTGCTGTTCGTGGCCGGGTTCAGCGCGGTGTTCATTGCGCTGGGCGCCTCGGCGACGCTCCTGGGTGGGTGGTTGATCGAGTACCGGGTCTGGATCGCCCGGGTTGGTGGGGTGATCCTGCTCGTGCTCGGGCTGCACCTGCTGGGACTACTGCGCATTCCCTGGCTGGATCGCACGGTCCGGGTGGAGATGGCGAACCAGCCGGCTGGCCGCGCCGGGGCCTTCCTGATCGGGGTGGCGTTCGGCGCTGGCTGGACTCCCTGCATCGGACCGGCACTGGCCGGAATCCTGACGATTGCGGCGGCCACGGCATCGGTCCGCGAGGGCGTGACGCTGTTGGCGGTCTACTCCCTGGGTCTCGCAATCCCGTTCCTGGGCGCGACGGTCGCGCTCGATCGCTTCATGTCCAGTTCCGGGCGTTTCCGGCGCTGGCTGCCGAGGCTGCAACAGGCCAGCGGAGTGCTGGTGCTGATTGTGGCGGTGATTTTGCTCACTGATTCCATGACCCGCCTGGTCGAGCTGGCCGCGCGGTTCGAGGGGTGAGTGAGCAGCGGAAAAGGGTGAACGCATGAGTACACAAACAGAGCAATTGCATTCCGAAGAACCTGATCGCGTACCGACGCCAGATAAGCAAACCTCCCGTCCGGGAGTGCTGGCCGGCGGAGCTGTCCTGGCGATCGTGGTCGTGGTGGCTGCGGTGTTTCTGGTGTTTCGCGGTCAGGAGGCGCCGTACACGTACAACGGTGGCTTCTACGCCCAACCGGCAGCGGCTGCTCCGCTCAACCTCACCGACATGAATGGCAAGCCATTTACGCTGGATCAGCTCAACGGCGACGTGGCGCTCGTCTACTTCGGCTACACCACTTGTCCCGATGTCTGCCCAACGACGCTGATCGATTACCAGATGGTCAAGGAGGAGCTTGGCGCTGACGCCGACCGGGTGAAGTTCGTCCTGGTGACGATTGACCCGGAGCGCGATACCGAAGCGAAGCTCAAGGAATACCTGGATTTCTTCGATCCGGAGTTCATTGGTCTGCGCGGCAGCGAGTCGCAGACGGAGCAGGTCAAACGGGGGTATGGCGTCCTCGTGCATCGTGTCGAGTACCCCGACTCCGCGACGAAGTATCTCCTCGATCACTCCACGCAAACGTACGTGATTGATCCGGAAGGCCGCCTGACCCTGACGTTTCCCTACGGGATGGACCCGGCGCTGATGGCGCAGGACATCCGACATCTGCTCGACGCCTGACCAGCCCCGGCGCACTGCCGGTGGGCACCCAGAAAGGATTCATCATGTTGCGCGCTCTTGCGGTGACGTTGGCGCTTGTGGCGGCTTGTGGCGGCATGCTCGGAACACCGGCCGCCCGTGCCTCTGACCCTGGCACAGTCACTCCCACCGGACACGGTGAGGAAATGAGCCTGACAGGCACGGCGGCGGCTTTCATGGTCATCCACAACGGCGGCGCTGAAGACGACGTCCTCCTCGGCGGGGAGACGGACATCGCCAATGTTCTGGAAGTCCACGAGATGGCCGATGTCGATGGAGTCATGGAGATGCGGCCGCTGACCGATGGCCTCACGCTTCCCGCTGGCGGAGAGGAAGCCCTGGAGCCGGGCGGGTATCACATCATGCTCATCGGGCTCAGGGAGGACCTGACCAACGACAAGACGTTCGACTTGACGCTGCACTTCGAGAAAGCCGGGGAGGTGACCGTGACGGTCACCGTGCGCCCGCGTGCTGAGCTGGCAGCGGATATTGCGCCCACTGCACCAATTACCGTGGGTGACCTCACCATTACTGATCCCTGGTCACGTCCGGCTCCTGCGACGGGGTTGGGGGATATGGGAACGCCAGTAGGAACCCCGACCTCCTGAACCGATCAGCCAGTGGCCGTCCGCCTGATTGCGCGGAGGGCCACTGGCGCTCGTGGAACGGACACGCCCATGGAGAGTGAGGTTCGTTCCGGATTTGGCGGCCAGCCTCCAGAGGAGGTAGCGCCAGGTTTACGAGCACAACCGCGACAAGCGCGCACCATGGGCATCAGGTCGCGCTTGTTCGGAGCGGCCTCCACCCTGCCGATGGCCTGCTGTTCACGATCCCTGTTGGGGCCAGGGCGAGCGTGGCCCGCCCTGGGTTCGACTCCGCCATCCCGATTCCCACGGATGTTCGCTTTGCCTCGACTCCGGTGTGGCCTGGAACCGCGCCGGGGCAAAGACCTCCAGCGATGGCATGGCCACGGGCATCCCGTCGCGAATTGCTGGCGTGGCACGGGCAATCGCGGCCGGGGATGCTCGGAGTTCGCCGCTGTTGCCGCCGAACAGGGTGCGGCCAACCGGCGCGGGCGGCAGGAGTTCGGCGGCGTGGTCATGATCCTCGACCAGCGCGCTGGCGGCTGGTGGGGGCGGCTCAAGGCGCGAAACCGAAAACACCAGGGCAGCCGCCACAATCAGGAGGATGCCAAGCCCGGCCAGAATGAGTCGATTCCGCATCCGCCCATCCATCCTCATGGGACGTGCATCAGGCCGTCACTGGCCCGTGAGTCCGGGATGATGGCACATCCCCGCGGCCCAGGCTTGCTCGCCTGGGCCCGTCTCCTACTACCATGCCGCAGATGGAAATCCTGAGCGAGACGTGGGCCTACATGGTCGAGAACCAGGACCGGGTGCGGGACGCGCTGGTCGTCCACATCAGCCTCAGTGTTGCCGCGCTGCTCCTGGCCATGTTGATCTTCATTCCACTTGGCGTCCTGGCCGCGCGGGGCGGATCGCTGACGACGACGGTCATCAGCGTGGTGGCGGCGTTTCGCGTCGTGCCCAGCCTGGCCGTTATCCTGCTGCTGCTGCCAGTTTTCGGGCTCGGCTGGCGTCCTGCGCTCGTGGCACTCACTGTGCTGGCAGGGCCGCCGCTGGTGCTGAACACCGACGCCGGCATTCGCGGGGTTGACCCCGCCACGCTGGAAGCGGCGACCGGCCTGGGGCTGACGAACCGGCAGCGATTCTGGCGGGTGACCATGCCCCTCGCCCTGCCCGTTATCGTCGCGGGTGTTCGCACGGCAGCAGTGGAGGTCATTGCCAGCGCCACCCTGGCATCCTTCGTCGGCGCGGGTGGATTGGGCGACTTCATCACCTCTGGCGTCACCCTCCTGGATGAGCCGACGTTGCTGACCGGAGGCATCCTGGTCACGCTGCTGGCACTGTCTACGGAGGTCGGGCTCTCGCTGCTGGAGCGCCGCATTTCTCCGCCTCGCACAAATCCTGCGTAGCTGCGTTACATGAACGGACGGGGCTCACCTGACGAGCCAAACGTCAGTTCTCGATCTAGAATGGCACCGGCTAGCTCAGCCGTGAGCTCCCGGCGTCGCACAAAAACAGGGGAGTACATCTCGATGACGCTTTCTCGCCGCTCTCTCGCCCGAGGTCTTGCCGCTGCGCCGTTGGCGTACGCGGCGATCCGCACCGGCGCCACCTTCAGCGTTTCGGCGCAGGAAGGCCCGGTCAGGATTGGCTCCAAGAACTTCACGGAGCAATTGATCCTGGGGGAGATGTACGCGCTGCTGCTGGAGAACGCTGGCATCGCGACCGAGAAGAAGCTGAATCTCGCCGGGACCGAGGTGGCGCAGGCGGCCCTGGTTGCCGGCGAGATCGATCTCTACCCGGAGTACACCGGCACGGGTCTGACCGTGGTGCTGGGCATGCCGGTGAACGAGGTCATGACGGCGACGCCTGTTGGGGGCATGCCGGAATCCACGCCGGTTGGCGCGGAGGCGAGCCTCGACCAGCGCGTCTATGACCTCGTATCCGATGGCTACGTTGACCAGTTTGACCTGATCTGGCTCGATCAGTCCGCATTCAATGACACCCAGGCGCTGGTCATCACGCAGGATGCCGCGGAAGGCGGCGCCATCACGACGATCAGCCAGCTCGTCCCGAAGGCCGGCGAGCTGACGATTGTCGCCGCCGCTGACGCCCTGGACCGCGACGACGGCATCAAGGGGATCGAGCAGACGTACGGGCTGAAGTTTGGCAACGTCCTGACGGTCGATCCAAGTCTCCGCTACCAGGCCATCGAGGGTGGCCAGGCCCAGGCGGTGCTCGCGTTCAGCACGGACGGCCAGATCGCTGGTATGGGCCTCGTGCTGCTGGACGACGACAAGAACCTGTGGCTGCCGTACCACGTCGCCCCGGTGGTGCGCGAGGCGACGCTGACGGCCAATCCTGGTATCGCCGATGCGCTCAATCCGCTCGCTCCGGTTTTGACGGATGAGATCATGGCTGGCCTCAACTGGCAGGTTGATGGTCCAGACAAGCTCGATCCGGAGGAAGTGGCTCGCACCTTCCTCACCGAGCAGGGCCTCATTTCCAGCTAGTTCTCGCCAACGCCCCGCCTGGTTCTCCGGGCGGGGCGTTATGCTGTGCGCCAGACGACTCCTGGCCAGGAGCATGCAACCATAAGGGAGGTCGTGTGGCGCGGCAGACCGAACCGGACCTATCCACCGCCTCCGCCATTCACTTCGAACACGTCAGCAAGCGTTTCCCTCAGTCAGATGCGACGGCGGCTGCCGTCGATGACGTGACCTTGCAGATCGAACCCGGAGAACTGGTCGTTCTCATCGGCCCATCTGGTTGCGGCAAGACCACGCTGCTCAAGCTGATCAACCGCCTCTATGAGCCCACGGGCGGCGTCATCTCGATCGATGGCCGCAACGCGCAGGAGTTCAACGCGCCCGATCTGCGGCGGCACATTGGGTACGTCATCCAGCAGGGTGGGCTCTTTCCGCACTACACCGTGGCCGAGAACGTGGCGGTAGTGCCTGGTCTCCTGGGGTGGGACAAGGCGCGGATGCAGGCGCGCGTGGATGAGTTGTTGGTGCTTGTGGGGCTTCCTCCCGAGCAGTACCGCAATCGCTACCCGGCCCAGCTCTCCGGCGGGCAGCAGCAACGCGTCGGCATTGCGCGGGCCATCGCGGCCTCGCCCGGCACCTTGCTCATGGATGAGCCATTCGGGGCGCTGGACGCCATCACGCGCGGCAACCTGCAGATGGAACTGCTCTCGCTGCATGAGCAGTTGGGCCAGACCATCGTGTTCGTGACCCACGATATCGATGAAGCTGTGCTGCTGGCGGACCGGGTTGCGGTTATGCGCCAGGGCAGGGTGGTGCAGTTCGATACTGCCCTGAACATCATCATGCATCCGGCGGACGACTTCGTGGCGGAGCTGGTCGGCGCGGACGACACGCTGCGCCGGCTTGGCCTGGTCAGCATCCCGGCCGCGATGGTTCCTCTTGCAGACGGCGCAACGGTCGAGGGCGCCGAGCCTCGCATCAACATCACGCAGCGGGTGCGCCCGGCGCTTACGCTGCTCCTGGAAGAGGGCGCGCCGCGCGTGATCGTGGAGGAGAACGGCGTGCCAGTCGGGTTCCTCGATCTAGCCGCCATCCAGCGTGCCAGCGTACCGCGCATCGAAGGCAACGCGGCGTGAGCCTCGACTACCTGTTCCGGCGCTGGGACCGCGTCTGGGCGCTGACCCTCGATCACCTGACGCTCGCGGGCACGGCCATCCTGGTGGCGCTCGTTTTCGCGATTCCGCTTGGCATCCTGGCCGCCCGCATGCCGCGCGTCTCGGCGCCGCTGCTTGCCTTCCTCGGCGCGCTCTACACCATCCCCAGCCTGGCGTTCCTGGCCCTCCTCATCCCCAGCCTGGGCATTGGCCGGCGACCGGCGATCGTCGTGTTGGCGGTGTACGCCCAGATCTTCCTGGTGCGCAACATCACGACCGGACTGCGCGGAGTGGACGCCGCCACGCTGGAGGCGGCACGAGGCCTGGGGATGACGCGCCTGCAGGAGTTCTGGCGCGTGCGCTGGCCGCTGGCCCTGCCGGTGATGATCGCCGGGTTACGCACGGCCACCGTCACCACCATCAGCCTGGCCACCATTGCGGCGTGGATTGGCGCAGGTGGGCTGGGCACCCTGCTCTTCGAAGGCATCACCCGTGACGACCCCAACCGCATCCTGGCCGGGACGATTGCGATCACCGCGCTCGCCATCCTGACGGACGCGCTACTGCGCTTCGTTGAATCACGCACCGCTATTCGCCGGGCGCAGGCGGCGACGCAATAACCTGCCGCGCGTAGCTCACAAGACGAACAGGGGTATGGCGCGCTAACGCCATACCCCCGCGTGTTAACCTTTCGCGCCGCTGTTAGCGGGGCTTGTTCGCGGGCTGGTCGGCCTGCTCGGGCGCCGGGCTGTCCGTGTCGTGCTTGCCGTTGGTGAGCTGCTGGATTGCCGTGCCAACCTGGCCCAACGCGTCCTTGACGCCATCCGGCGCATTGTTCATGAAGCCTTCCGAGAGGTAGCCGAACTGCTGCCCCTTGAAGAAGCTCTCGGCCATGCGGGCGGCGGTGTCCGGATCTCCCCAGACGGTCAACTTGGAGCTGGCCATTGCTTCGCCGTAG
>JALYWD010000573.1 GCA_030852885.1 Chloroflexota bacterium
ACATAGAACTTGCCCTGGTACGACCCTTCTTCGCGGATCGGTGGGAAGAGGTCGTCGAGAAGGCCCTCTGGCAGATAAGGGTCCCAGGGCTCGATGACATCTGCCGCTTCCAGCTGCACCATCTCCAGGAACGGCGTGACGCCGGTGTAGACGTCCCAGGTGCTGGCCTTGTCGGCAGCTTCCGAGAGGAAAATGTCTGCACTGAAGTTTGCCGACGGCGCAATCTCTGCCTGCGTCGGGATGGTGGCGCTGAATTCCTCGTTGTAGGTGGTCAGACCCGGATGAAGCGCAGCCTGCCAGTCGTACGAAGTGATCTCCAGGACGCCTGGATCCTTGGCCAATGTTGGCGTGGACGTGGCGCGAGCCAGCAGGCCCATGACCGGCACGCTGACACCCAGCGCGGCTGCCCGCGTGAGCACTGTGCGGCGGTCGAGCCGGCCAGCCAACGCATCGGCTACGAGCCGTCGAGTGGCGAGTTCTCTTGACACGAGACCCTCCTCATGATGGTCACCGCGTGCGCCAGCCGCACGTGTGACTGCGAGATGCTTTGTCACAGCGGCATGAGTAGCCGTTGCCAACACCTATTTTCCCGCAGCGTGTGGCGATTGTATGAACGGGCTTCTCTACCTGTCAACGGATAATCGTGCATTGGGGCCAGGTTGTGCAGTTGTGTGCACGAAACATGGCCAGTTTCGGGTGCTTCACCAGGCGTTGTGTGCGAAGTGCCCGTTAGTCAGCAGATCGACCAGCGGATGCGGGAGTGGCTGAACCTGAGTTCGTCTTCCCACCAGGGATTGTGCCGGCGACGGGGTCAGGGCGTTCATCGTAGGCCGTCCGCGCGTGAGCCAGCTCCACGTGATGCGCGAGCGTCCACGTGACGATCCCCTGGATCGCCTCCAGGAGCGTGTACCCCAGCGGCGTGAGCTGGTACTCCACATGAGGTGGCACCACCGGGTAGACCGTGCGCAGGACCAGGCCATTGCGCTCCAGTTGCCGCAGGGTCAGCGTCAGCATGCGGCGGCTGATCGAGCCGATCTCTCGTTGCAGGGCGGTGAACCGGTGCGGGCCATCGCCGAGCAGCGCGATAACCAGCAGCGTCCACTTGTCGCCGACCAGGTCCAGCACCCGGCGCACCTCTGCGGCAGGCTCGGTATGGCAAATGTGACCAAGGGACTTTTCAGTGCCGTCTTCCATAACGGCGAACAGTACCATATGATGCCTTCAGTTACAGAAAGTAACCGTCACATTGCACCAGGCAATGCGGCGTATACGACTGAAGGGACATCCACAAATGAGCGCTCCTGCTATCGCCGTCACGCACGAACTGGGCTTGCACCCGGGCCGCTGGATCGTGGATCCACACCATTCCGCCGTCCTTTTCTCAATCAGGCACCTCGGACTAGCCAAGGTGCGGGGACGCTTCGACCGCTTCGAGACCGCGCTCGAGGTGGGGCCCACCCTGGCCGAGACGAGCGTCGCAGCGAGCATCGACCTGGCCTCGATCAATACCAACAACACGGACCGGGATGCTCACCTGCGCTCTACCGATTTCTTCAGCACTGAAGAGCACCCCGAGATGCACTTTGTCTCTCACGGTTTTCGGCCAGCGGGCGAGGTCTGGGAGTTGCAGGGTGAGGTCACGCTCAATGGGCGAACCCGGCCGCTGACCCTGGACGTCGAGTTCAACGGCGTGCAGGAATTCCCGGGGCAGAACACGCGCCACGCGGGATTCAGCGCCACCGGATCACTCCGGCGCAGCGAGTTCGGCATCGAGTTCGGGCTCCTCCCCATCGGGATGGATACCCTCGCCCTGGGGGATGAGGTCAAGATCGAGCTTGATCTGGAGTTCGTGGAGCCGCAAGACGGCCAGACGGTAGCCTGACGCGATGAACGAGCCGCATGGCGGCGTCATCCCCGCAAGCCACCACGGCCTGCTGGCGGCAGTTGGTCCGGAACAGGACGGCGCCCAGTTGCGTGCCATCATCCGTACGTTCACGGGCGTGGACGAACTGCCGGGTCTCGAAGAAGAGCGGGCGATCCTGGTCATCGAGCCAGTCCGCACCAACAGCATGGGGTAAGCCACTCAGGACTGCCGAGCCGGCTTCTGGCGGCTCCTGGCGACGCCACCGGCACGATCACCAGTTGCAGTAGCGCCCAAGTCGCTACCAGCCAGACGGAGCAGCACCGTTCAGGTTCGATACTGGCTGGACGAGCGGCCGTTTTCCGATGCAGATCGGGAGGCGGCCGTTCGCCGTGATTGGCCGAGGCCAGCCAGACACCACCACCGTTCTCTCCACTAAAGCCACAGTGGTCCGGCAACAGGGAACAAAATGCCGGGCTTGAGCGTGTATCTTTCGCGCCTGCAACCTCAGGTGAATGCGTCAGATGCGCCACACGTGGCGTGAACGCTTGTGGAACGGAGTCGTCTGGATTATGTCTCACACCCTC
>JALYWD010000582.1 GCA_030852885.1 Chloroflexota bacterium
ACCATGACGGTGCGCCGGCTAATGCGATCCGCGACGACGCCGGCTATCGGCCCAAAGACGACGGATGGTAGGGAGAACGCCAGGATGACGAAGCTGACCGCTGTGTTCGCCTGCGCGATGTTGTGAAACTCGACGACTTCGCCCACGCTGAGCAGGAGCGAAAAGTCGACCATGCTGTTGGCGGTCTGCGACACTGCCTGCGCAATCCAGAGCCGCAGGAACGCATAATTGGTGAGGACCGCGCGAAAGGAGCCCTGCGCCTGCGGCCGCAGCACACGACGCTGCGGTGGCGATGCCGCATCGCCGGGCGCTACTCCCTCCGATTCACTCTGTTGCTCACCGGGAGCGGTGGAGAGCTGGCCGCTCAAGACGCCGCGACCGGCGTTGCGGGTGTTGCAGTATCGGATTCGGTGGGTGCAGCCTTGCTCACCCAACCTCGAAAGCGACGCTCCGCCTCTCGCCGCGTCAGGAGGACCCGGCGCTCGCACCCGCGGCACTTCAGGCCGATATCCGCACCCAGGCGGGTTACGGTCCAGTCATAGCTACCGCACGGGTGAGGCTTTTTCAGCTTCACCACGTCGCCAACAGCGAATGGCAACGGTTCATAGGGTTTTGAGCCAGCCATGGGCGGCTGTTCGCTTTTCAGGGACTCAGCTACATCAGGCCGGGGATCTTCATGCCCCCGGTGAGCGCGCCCATTTTCTCCTCGGCCATCGTGGTGGCGCGGGCCATGGCATCCTGGATCGCCACGGTGATGAGGTCTTCCAGCACTTCGACATCATCCGGGTCTACGGCGCTCGGATCGATGGAGATGCCGCGGAACTCACGCGCACCGGTCACCTGCGCGCGCACGACGCCACCGCCCGCCGAGCCTTCAACGATCGTTTCAGCCAACTCGGTCTGGATCGATTCCAGACGCCGCTGCATCTGCTGGATCATCTTCATGTTCACGCCGCCCATACCGGGACTCCTTTGTTGCTCTCGGGAAGGCAGACTCAACAGCCTGCGCGCGTGCCTCTTCAGCCCGCGAGTATACCCGTGTACCCACAGGGATCAGTCTGTACGGGTTGCGCGCTCCAGCATCGTGCGCGCTGTTTCCAGCGCGCCTGGGGTGAGCGGCAAGCCATCGAGCATCGCAGCCAGCTCTTCCTCGCGCTCCTGCTGGTCCAGTTGGCCAATGGTCGATACGACGCGCCCGTCCTGCTCAGCTTTGGCGATGCGGAAGTGCCGCCCGGCGTACGCGGCAATCTGCGCCAGGTGGGTAATGACGATGACCTGGTGGCTCTCGACCAGGGCAGCGAGCTTCTCTCCCACCACCTGCCCGGAGCGGCCACCCACGCCGACGTCGATTTCGTCAAAGACCAGCGTTGGTGTCTCGTCAACATCCGACAGGATCGACTTGAGAGCCAGCATCAACCGCGCGGTTTCACCGCCGGACGCGATCCGTGCCAGCGGCTTCAGACCCTCTCCGGCATTTGGCGCAATGAGAAATGTGACGTGGTCGATCCCCGAAGCATCCGCGGCCAGCAACGTCGCGTCACTTTCCGCCAGGCGGACCGGGATGCCGGCTGGGTCCGGGCGCTGCTCGATCTGCACAGCAAAGGCCGCCCGACCCATGTGCAACTCGGCGATGGAGCGCTCCACACCAGCGGCCAGTGCAATACCCGCCTCCTGCCGCTGCGCCGAGAGCTCGGCCGCCAGTGCGCCTGCCTCTGCTGCCAGCGCCGCCTCGCGCTCGGCCAGCGCCTCCACGCTCATCTCGGAACCGGTCAGGGTCTCCAACTCGGTCGCCGCGTCGTCGGCAAAGGCCAGGACGTCGGCCAGCGTGCCCCCGTACTTGCGCTGCAGATTCCGCAACAGGTCCAGACGCTCTTCGACCTCTGCCAGCCGACCGGGATCAGACTCGATCTCGTCCCGGTAGTCCCGCACGCCAGCCGCCACGTCCTCGAGCGCGAAGAGCGCATCGTTTAGCCGTTCACTCAGTTCGCGCACGGATGCATCGAGCTCGCTGATCTCCTGCAAGGCGTGTGAGGCCGTCCGCAGCAGTGCCGTCGCGGTCGGCGCATCATCACTCGTGTCGCTGCCCACAATCTGGGCGTAGACCAGCGCCGCATCGAGCGTCAGCCGCTCAGCGTTGGCCAGGCGGCTCCGTTCGGCAATGAGCATGACATCTTCATCGATCTGCGGCGCGGCCTCGCGGATTTCCTCTACCTGGTACTGCAGGAGGTCCATGCGTTGCATGCGCTCCCGCGCCCCCCGGTCAAACGACGCCTGGCGCTCCCGCACCTCGCGCAACTCTGCGTAAACCCGGCGGAAGCGCTCTCGCAGTTCTGTGGTGCGGGCGTAGCGGTCCAGGAGATCGAGCTGCGCCGCCGGCTTCAAGAGGGAGAGGTGGTCGCTCTGGCCGTGCACGTCTACGAGCAGCGCCCCGAGCTGCGAGAGTACGGAGGCCGTTGTCGGCCGGCCGTTGAGGCGGGCACTACTGCGGCCGGTAGCCAGGATCTCGCGGCTCAGGATCAACTCGCCGTTGTCTGTCTCGACCTCCAGATCGGCAAGTGCGGCTGCAATCGCCTGGGCATTCTGGCTGGAGGAGAGGTCAAAGACGGCGTCCACGGTGGCGCCGCGGGCACCGGTGCGCACCATCTCGGGGCTGGTGCGCTCGCCCAGTACAGAGCCCAGGGCATCGACCAGGATCGATTTACCCGCGCCAGTTTCCCCGGTCAGCACGTTCAAGCCCGGGCTGAACGGGATCTCGGCCGAGTCGATGATCGCGAAATTGCGAATCGTGAGTGTCAGCAGCATGGCGAAGAGAACGGACCGGGCCCGCTCAACAAACGAGACCCGGTCCGTGTGGTCATCTCAGCAGTCCCAGGGCATCGCTAGTCCGCGGCCGACGCTACTGTCTCGTCCCACAGCGCACGCGCCAGGACTTCGGGCTTGATCGGAATCTGGTTCACGCGCACACCAACCGCGTCCCGAATGGCATTGGCAACAGCGGCCGGCCCCGGGATCGCGGGCGGCTCGCCAATCCCCTTGGCGCCATACGCGCCGTGCTCGGAGGCAACCTCCACCAGCACGACTTCGATGGGTGGCGCCATCTCTGCCCGTGGCAACGTGTAGTCCATGAGCGTCGCGGTCAGCAACTGGCCGTCCGCGTCAAAGACCATCCCCTCGTAGAGGGCCCAGCCCAGCCCCTGGACGACGCCACCGTGAATCTGGGCCTCAACCGCGGCCGGGTTGATAGCGAACCCGACATCCTGTACTGCGACGTAGCGAGTGGGCTGCACCTCCCCGGTCACCTCATCGACCTCGACCTCAACAAGGTGCACCGCGAAGCCAGGGGAGCTCTCCTGGATCGCGCTCGATCCGGTGCCGTAGATCGGCGCGTTCTTCGCCGTGACGCCCATCGTTTGGGAGGCGATGTCTTTCAACGACACCTGGGATCCCGGTACGCCCTTGACGCGGACCGTGCCATCCACCATTTCCAGGTCTTCCGGCGCAGCCTCCAGCGCGTCAGCCGCTACGGCCAGGATCTGGCGCAGAGCATCCTCGGCGGCTCGCTGCACGGCCTTGCCGACCGTGTAGGTAATCTTGGAGCCGCCCGTACCGCCTGCAAATGGCGCAGCATCCGTGGACGCGGTCGTCACGGAAACGCCGTCCGCATCAAGGTTGAAGGTCTCCGCGGCAATCTGGGCGAAGGTCGTGTTCGTCCCGGAGAGATCAACGGACCCCAGCACCACGGTCAGCTTGCCGTTCGCATCGAGGCGACAGACCGCCGTTGCCGGCTCAATGCCACCTGGCCAACCCCCAACCGCGATCCCGACGCCGCGACCCTCCGCGCGAGCCTGCTCGCGGTTCTGCCACGACGGGTGATCCCGCAGTGCTTCCAGCGACTCCTTCAGGCCGAGCTTCGGCCAGGCTCCGCCATTCGGGCGCAAGTCGCCTTCAACCACACAGTTGCGCAGGCGGAACTCCAGTGGATCGAGTTCGAGCTTGCGCGCCAGCTCGTCCATTGCGGATTCAATGGCAAAGCTGGCCTGCTGCGCGCCGGGTGCACGGTACGCTCCCGCGCCCGCCTTGTTCGTCTGGACCTCGTGACCACGGATCTCCATGTTCGGGAAGCGGTAGTACCCGCCGTGAAGGATCGCCGCGATCTGCAGCGGCGAACCGCCACCAGAGCCGGTATCGAACAGCAGATACGACTGCAGCGCGGTGATATCGCCATTCCTGGTCGCGCCGAGCTTGACCGAGATGCGACAGTCCGGGGCGGGGTTACCGGCCATGAAGTCGTCCATGCGCGAGTAGCGCAGCAGAACCGGCCGTTGCGCGGCCAGGGCGGCGGCGGCCACCATGGGCTCGATCAGGACGAACTTCCCGCCGAAGCCGCCACCGACCGGCATCGGCACGACATTGACCCGCTGTACGTCAATGCCACATGTATCAGCGACGCGGGTCCGGCAGTAAAACGCCGCCTGAGTGCTGGTGTAGACGGTCAGGTCACCAAGCGGATCGATGTCGACCAGGCAGACTTGCGGTTCCAGGTACCCCTGGTGCACCGTCTGCGATTCGAAGGTCATTTCGACAACCGCATCGGCTGCAGCAAAACCGGCCGCAACATCGCCACGCGCGTAGTTGACCCGGTTGGAAATGTTCGGCGCCTGAAGATCGTCGTTTGCTTCCGCCTGCACAGCGGCGTCGGCGTTGTGCATCGCCGCTTCGGAGTCATCGGTGTCAAACTGTTTCTCGCGGATGTGCGGCGAGTTGGGGTCGAGCCCCTCGTCGAGCGTGCTCACGACCGGCAGCGGCTCGAAATCAACCTCGACCGCGACCACGCCATCTTGCGCCGCCGCGTCCGTCTCGGCCAGTACGAGGGCCACGAACTGCCCGGCGTAGACGACTTCATCCGCGGCAATCGGCGACTTCGCGCCGTCCTTGCCGATGCCGCCCACGAGATCGTGCGCGGTCAGCACCTGCACCACGCCGGGAATCTCCAGCGCGGCCGAGGCATCAACGTTGCCAATGCGCGCATGGGCGTACGGGCTGGTGACCGGGCGTGCGATAAGCATGCCCGGCACCCGCAGGTCGCCGGTGAACCGCTCTTGCCCGGTGAGACGCTGGGGAGCATCCTGCCGCCGCACGCGCTGGCCAACTGTGCGCAGTTCCGTCATGGACAATCATCCTTCTTGAGACAGAGCACGGACGCCGTTGGGCGGCGTTTCCTGGTGCCTTTGATGGTAGCACCGGACCTTCCCCCGGCTGGGGAAACGGAGGCTACTCGCTCCCGAACAGCACGTCATCCGGGCCCCATTCGCGCACCTGGAATGGCTTGGCCTTGTAATCGTCGAGGAAGCCGAACTCCGCCAGCACAGCGGTGATCTCTTCCGCTGATTTTGCGTCCCACATGGTGAAGATGCGGTCATCGTGGAGATCAGGTGACAACGCCTTGAGCCAGCGCGGCGATGACTGCTCGCCGCGCGTGGCCTCCGCCAACTCGCGTAATCGCGTCGGCGGGCGGACTTGCTCGTCCTCATCCGGGTTGGGATCGTGGACCACCAGGTAGAGCGCCATCCAGTTTCCTCGCTACCTACGAATTTCCGCCAGAGCCGCGCTTTGAGCCACGTCGCCGTCGCCGCCGCTTGGCCGGAGCCGGCTCGCCGGGCGCGGCCGGAACGATGGCTTCCAACACCTCCGCCTCCGGTGACAGGACCGGTTGCTCAACCACCGCCACCGGTTCCGGACGTGGGGCCGGAGCCGCCGCCGGCGGGGCCTGCAATCCCAGTTCGTCATTACGGAACGTCGCCTCGCCAGCCTCATCATCCAGGCGGACAGTGACCAGTTCCTTCAGCAGGTGAAGCGAGATCACCACGCCAGAACCACCGGGGGTCTCGATAGGTTGTCCCAGGCGCGGCATCATGGCCTTCATCTGCCGGTATTGCTCGTTCTCGTAGGAGAGGCAACAGAGCAAGCGCCCGCAGACCCCGGAGACCTTCGAGGGATTGAGCGGGAGATCCTGGTTCTTGGCCATGTTCATCGAGATTTCCGGAAACACCGGCAGCCATGACGAACAGCACAGCGTGCGCCCGCAGCGTCCCAGCCCGCCGAGCAGCCGGGCCTCGTCACGCGGCCCAACCTGGCGCATCTCCACCCGGCACTGCAGCTCATCAGCGAGGTCGTTGGCGAGGTCCATCAAGACCTCGGTGGCGGGAGCCCGGTCGCGGTCCGGGATGGAGTAGGACAGGAATGCCGTGCCTCCATCAAAGGAAAATTCCGCGCTGATCGGCTTGATGCCGATACGGCGCGACCGAATCCGCGCCCCAAACGTGCGTACCGCCTCGGCGCCGCCACGCCGGTACGCTTCCATTCGCGCGACGTCGTCGGCGGTCATCACGCGGTCAACGCTGCCCAGGTCTCCCTGCAACATGCTGGCGCGCACCTGGTGCGGGCTGATCACGACACGGCCCGCTTCCTCACCGCGCGCGGTGGGCACGACGACCCACGCTCCGGCAGCGATCTCTTCGCCCTCAGGAGCGCGGAAGTAGTACACGCGGCCGGAGTCGCGAAAGCGCACGCCGACCACGCAGACCGCCGGTGAGGAATCGTCGCTGCCGCGGACTTCGTCGTCTTCATGGCAACCGCAGCCCCCAACTGGCTCGCCTGCCTGTAACCGCGACTTGAAACGCTCTCGCGCCAGTGCCCGTGCCTCATTCAGTGATGCGGGCGGGGCCCACACTGCGTTTAGCCCGTCTCCCATCCCGAGCTCGGCCATGCCAACACCATCGCTTCCATTGCCAGTCGGGGACGCACGTTGGCGTCGAAGTCGCTCAGGCACTGCAGCGTGCTGCTTAGTGCCAGCGCCAGCGTCGCCAGGGTCCCCTCACTGGCTATTCGATCATCGTCCTGCCGCAGAGCCGATGCACCTGCGACGCGCAGCAGCTCTTCCCGTAGCAACTGCACCACCATCTGCACGGTGGCAATCACGTCGTCTCGTCGTTTCGTGAACTGATCGCCCAGCCGGTAGGCGGTGGCGAGCCGATCATAGGCAGATCCCGCCAACCAGGCGGCTGCCGCGGCCCTGGCATCCTGGCGTGCCGAGAGCAATGCACTGTCGTCCACCGCTGCCACGGCCCAGGCTGCACTGCCTCGACTCAGCAATGCGATCTCGCTGGCCTGCGTCTCCGCAACACCTCGCGCCACCAACGCCCCGGCGATCGCTGATAACGGTTGCGGCCGCACGGAAATCTCCTGGCAGCGCGAACGAACCGTGGCCAGCAGCGCTTCCGGCTCGTCACAGAGCAGCAGAATGGTGACGGTGAGCGGTGGTTCTTCGAGGGTCTTCAGTAACGCCTGTTGCGCCGGCTCCAGTAGCGTTTCGGCGTCGTCCACAATCACCAGCCGCCGGCTCGCCTCCACCGGCAGCAGCGCCGCCGCGGCCCGCATCCGGCGCACCATCTCAATCGTGAGGGTCGTGCCCTTGCCGGCCTTGCCTTCCAGCAGGGTTGCCTGGGCGTGCAGGTCGAACACCTCGATGTCGGGATGCGTGTTTCTCAGGACATTCCGGCATGACCGGCAAACCCCGCATGGCTGCGCAGGATCAGCCTCATCCGGCTGCTCGCACATCAGCGCCTGCGCGAATGCGCGCGCCAGCGCACTCTTGCCGACGCCCCTGGGGCCAGACAGCAGGTAGCACTGCCCGATCTGCCCGCCAGACACGATCTCGCGCAGTCGCTCAGCAGCAATAGGATCGCACCAGGCGGGCCACCCGGATTCCTGCTCAGGTGAGCGTGGCGCCGGACGAGTCCGCGTACTGGCGCGCGCCACCTCAGGCCACTCGCCGCTTGACGGGTCGAGGTCGCGCAACCGCCTGCGGAACCTCGAACGTACCTTCGGCAGTCAGCGCCGCAACCGCCTTGTCGCGCTCGGGCGTGCGGAAATCGTC
>JALYWD010000602.1 GCA_030852885.1 Chloroflexota bacterium
GCGTTCATCGCCTGGCTGGATGAGCACCACGACAGCCTGCCCGCCTTCTGGGTCGGGCGCTACAAGAAGGGGAGTGGCCGGGTGAACATGACCTGGCCCGAGTCCGTGGACGCCGCGCTCTGCTTCGGCTGGATCGATGGCCAGGGCAAGTCCCTGGGCGCAGAGGCGATGGCCCAGCGCTTCTCGCCACGGCGCAAGGGGAGCATCTGGAGCGCGATCAACGTGCGCCGCTTCGGCGAGTTGGCGGAGCAGGGATTGGTGCGCCCGGCCGGGCACGCCGCATTCGCCGCGCGGCAGGAAGACCGCACCGCCATCTACAGCCACGAGCAGGAGATGCCAGAGCTCGATGCGGCGCAGCTTGTGGCGTTCCAGGACAACCCGTCTGCCTGGGCGTACTTCTCGGCGCGGCCACCCTCCTACCGCAAGGCGGCGATCTGGTGGGTGGTCAGCGCGAAACGGGAAGAGACGCGCGAACGCCGTCTGCGAACCCTGATCGAAGATTCAGCGCAGGAGCGGTTGCTGGGGCATTTGCAGCGTGGCAAGCCCGCCACTCCCGCAGGTTCCGGATAACCGCAAAGGAGCGTGAGCCATGGCCGGAGTAACGCTGAACGAGGTGGTGAAGACCTACGGCGACGTGGTCGCGGTGGACCATGTCACCCTCGAGGTTCAGGACGGGGAGTTCGTGGCGCTGGTTGGCCCGTCTGGCTGCGGGAAAACGACTACGCTGAACCTGATCGCCGGATTGATCGAGTTGACGTCCGGCGAGATTCTGCTGGGTGACCGCCAGATCAACACTCTCGATCCCAAGGATCGCGACCTGGCGATGGTCTTCCAGAACTACGCCCTGTATCCCAACAAGACGGTGTTCGAGAACCTCGCTTTCCCGCTTCGCATGCGCAAGACGCCGAAGGCGTCGATTGACGAGCAGGTGAAGCGGACAGCCAACGTGCTGAGCATCGAACACCTGTTGGATCGCCACCCGCGCCAGCTCTCGGGCGGACAGCAACAGCGCGTGGCGCTGGGTCGCGCGCTGGTGCGCAGCCCGAAGGCCTTCCTGATGGACGAGCCGCTTTCCAACCTGGACGCCAAGCTGCGGGTGCAGATGCGCGCCGAACTGAAGCGCTTTCACCAGGAGCTGAAAGCCACGGTCATCTACGTCACGCACGACCAGATGGAAGCGGTGACGATGGCGGACCGCATCGCGGTCATGCACCTCGGGAAGTTGCAGCAGTTCGCCAGCCCGGACGAAATCTACCGCAACCCGGTCAACACCTTCGTCGCCACCTTCATCGGCAGTCCGGCCATGAACATGCTCACGGGCCGCGTGGTCGCCGACGGTGAACAGGTGGCCGTGGTCAGCGATGCCGGCTGGCGCATGCCGCTCCCGGCGCACCTGGGCCGGCGCGCGCTTGCCAGCAGCGGCCAGGTGATCGTGGGCGCGCGGCACCGCAACGTGCTGCTCTCGCTCGAGCCCAGGCCCGACTGGATCCAGGGGCGTGTCTACACCACAGAGCCGACCGGCGACATCACCTATGTCCACCTGATGATCGGCGGCTATCTCGTGGTCGCCTCCGCCGATCCCGACTTCCGTGCCGATCCCGACGCCCCGATCTGGATCAGCTTCGAGCCGGAGCACATGCACCTGTTCGACGCACATACGGAACTGCTCCTGCGGGACGGCGCGGCGCCCGCTCCGATGCGGCTGTCACCGCAGGCGGTGCAGGTGGCGGCGGTGTAGCTCCCGGTTGCGTGATGTCGTGGACGTGATCATCATGGAACCGGCTGAAAAACGCGGGGATGCGCCCTGTACCGGATCTGGAGGCTGATATGCGTGCTCTTCTCGTAGCCACAGTCGCCGCGGGGGTGTTGTTTGGCCAGGGCGCGGCGTTGGCCGCCCAGGATGCCACGCCGCCCGCAACTCCCGCCGCCTGCCCGGTCACCGCCGAGGCAGAGAACCAGGAGATCGCCAGCGTCTGGCACGAGGAGGCGATCAACAACCACGACCTCGACGCACTGCGGGATGTGGTTGCTCCGGACGTAGTGCACCACGCGGCGGGTGGCTACCCGGATGTGACGGACATCGAGGGCGTCGTGACCATGATGGGCGCCTTCCCGGCCGCGTTCTCCGATCTCCACTACTCGGTGGACTTCTGGGTGTCGGAGGACGACTTGGTGGTTGAGCGCTACACGGCAACAGGCACGCAGGATGGCCCGCTGGGCGACCAGCTCGCAACCGGCCGCTCCGCAACCTGGACCGGGGTCAACATCTTTCGTATCGAGTGCGGAAAAATCGCGGAAGTGTGGTCCGAGGTCGATGCCCTCAGCCGCAACGCGCAACTCTTCCCCGAGGGTGAGGCGATGGCAACTCCGGCAGCAGGCTAAGGACCGCGGTGGGCGACAGACGTGCGGCCGATTTGTCCCAGGAGACATCGTGGCCGCAGTCGAGACATGATGACATCTGGCGCGAATGCGGCCACGTGACTGCGGCCCAATGTGACACCGCTCATGGAAAGCCTTGAGGGACCTTGAGGCACGAGGTGGCATCCACCCCCAGGTGTCGTCCTGAGCGAAGTCGAAGGATCTCGTTTCGCATCAGCCGGGTTTGAGGTTCCGTCCACCCTCATCTGTCATCCTGAGGAACGAAGGCTCTCGTCCTCCCTCTCGCCTCGCACCCAGCCTGTCGCCGTCCCACCACTCCCCACAGGTGTCGTCTCGAGCGCAGTCGAGAGATCTCGGCCTACCCCATCCCCAAACATCGAAGCCCGCACGCGCTGCTCGGCAGCGCCCTCGCATCCTCGCGGCCGGCGACGCCGAGATCCTTCGACTGCGCTCGAGATGACACGCGTGGGTGGGGATGGCATCGGGCCGTGCAGGTTGGGAACGAGATCCTTCGGCAAGCTCAGGAAGACACCCGGGAGGTGAGCAGCAAAGGGGACACCG
>JALYWD010000608.1 GCA_030852885.1 Chloroflexota bacterium
CCTCGCGTTGACCGACCTGAGGGTCGGACATATACTCGCCCGCGGACAGCCCTTTTGGTCCGCCATTGTTTGCCTATTCGTGCGTTCAGCGGGAGCTGAAATTGGAAGAGGTAGCGCCGGTCATCACCGGCCAGGCAGGTAATCTGGCGCAACACTCGGACGACGATGAGATCCTTACCGGTGCAATTGATCTCGATGTCGTGCGAGAAATGCTCACGCACTTCACGTATCGCGATCACCAGGAAGCCCAGGAACTCATTCTTTCCGCGCTCCAGGAGATCAACGAACACTTCGGTTGGGTCTCACTGCCGGCTGCGGACGTTGTTGCCGAGCACTTTGGCACCTCTGCCAGCCGCATCTATGGGCTTTTGACCTTTTATGCAGACTTTCGCACCCAACCCCGTGGCCGCCACTTCATGCTCCTTTGCCATGGGATGGCTTGCTACGTCATGGGCTCGCAACGTCTGGTGCAGGAACTGGAAGACCGCTACGGCATAGGTGACGGCGGGACAACGGCAGACGGCGAACTCACTGTCCAGGTGGTCAACGGCTGCCTCGGCGCTTGCGACATCGCCCCACTCTGCAAGCTGGACGCTGATTTCCACGGCCAACTCACGGTGGAAAGCCTGAACGACGCCATTCGCAATGCCATCGCCGCTGGTGGCAGTTGGCGCGATGCTCACCCACACGTGCCGGTCAACGGGAGCAGTCATGACTGAGAGACTCGCGTCACGCGCCGATTTTGAAGCGTTTCAGTCCCAGGCGAAACAGAATTGGGCCGAACTCTGGGACGGTGACAAGCTCGTCGTCAGCGTCTGCGTCGACAGCGGTTCCACCCCGAAGGGCGCAGATCGCATCCTCGCTCTGTTGCACAGCATGCTGGGCGAGACGAACGCAGTCGTGCGCATGGTCAGTGGCACCGGCGCCATGTGGGCGGACGTTGCTGTCGAAGTCAAGCACCCGAACAAGCCGCCGATTCTCTACCGGAACATCACTGAGCAGAACATCGCGGCGCTGCTTGCAGGCGAGCTTGACGACCACGCCATCGGCGTACGAGGGGATACCGCGTTCGAAGGCATTCCGCCGCTGAACGACCACCCCTTCTTCAAGTACCAACAACGCATCGTGCTCGGCAACGCCGGAATAATCGACCCCGATTCCATCGAAGAGGCAATTGCCAACGGTGCCTACAGCGCTCTGCTGAAGGTGCTGTTCGACATGACGCCGGAAGAAGTCATTGCTGAAGTGACAGCAGCCAACCTGCGGGGTCGCGGTGGCGCCGGCTTCCCGGCTGGCATCAAGTGGGAGAGCGGTCGCAAGGCGCGCGTCACGCCGAAATTCGTCGTGGTGAACTCGCACGAAGGCGAGCCCAACGTCTACAAGGACCGCCGCATCCACGAGTCTGACCCACACAAACTCCTCGAAGGCATGATCATTTCCAGCGTCACCAATGGCGCTGAGCGAGCCTACAACTACATCGGCGGCGAGTACCCGCTGGCTATCAAGCGGTTCCGCAAGGCGGTTGCAGATGCTGAGCGTCTGGGACTGATCGGGGAGAACATCCTCGGCACTGGCAAGAGCGTCGAGGTCAGGGTCCGCACCGGTGGCGGCGCATACATCTGCGGTGAAGGCTCCGCGCTCATGTACTCCGTGATGGGCGTCCGCGGGCAACCGCGCACGAAGCCCCCACGATCCGTGGAAGAGGGACTCTGGAAGCGCCCGACGATCCTGAACAACACGGAAACCCTCGCCAATATCAACGCCGTCATTAACAAGGGCGGCGCCTGGTTCGCTTCGATCGGCACCGAGAAGAGCACTGGCACCAAGCTGATGACGGTGCAGGGCCCGCTCAACTATGTTGGTCTCGTGGAAGTGCCTATGGGCACCAACCTCAAGCTCCTTGTCGAGGAAGTCTGGGGCGGCATGCGGGAAGGGCACGAGTTCCGGGGCATCCAGACTGGTGGAGTATCCGCCGGGGCACTGCCCTACGAGTATCTCGATAACCCGGTGGACTTCGATTCCCTCACCAGCATTGGTGGCATGCTCGGTTCTGGCGGCTTCGTCGTCTTTGACCAGTACGTCTGCCCGGTCGATTTTGCCCGCTACCTGATGGCCTTCAACCGGGTCGAGTCGTGTTCCAAGTGCGTCCCCTGCCGCCTGGGCAATCCGGCGCTGGTGGAAATGCTGGACCGTGTTCGGCTTGGTGCAGGCTCCATGACTGATATCCCGCTGATGGAGCGCACCTCGAAGCACATCATCGAGCTCTCACTCTGTGGGCTCGGCCAGGTGGCGCCCATGCCGCTGCTGGGGATGCTGAAGATGTACCCCGAGTCGTTCCGGGAGCACATCGAGAACCACACCTGCGAGGCGGGTGTCTGCGAGTTGGGCGCCGTTCCGGCGCTCGCCACCGCCGCGGACTAACGCTGACGGCAACGACCTGGCGCTTATTGCGCCAGGTCGATGTCGATTCCCACCCCAGCTTCGCGCGCGCGCTCAACTGCGCGCTTGGCAACCACGACGTCCTGTACGGCGTTCCCGACTGACTTGAAGAACGTGATTTCTTCGCGAGAGGTGCGACCCGTCGCCTCGCCATTCACCAGCATGCCAAGCTCGCGCGAGAAATGCTCGCGCGTGACCAGGCCCTGGTTGAGCGGGATGATGAGATCCCCACCCTCTTCCAGCGCCGCTTCGATGGCGTCCACAACCACGGTGGCGCGCACCACGGTTTCGGCGGGTACCTCCTGCATGTGGGGTGTATAGGCCCCAACCCCGCTGATATGTGTTCCCGGCCGGAGGTCTGTATCCGCGAACACCGGCTTTCGCGACGTCGTTGCGGTACACACGATATCGGCCTGCCGCACGGCCCCAGCAGCGTCGGTTGAGACCTCCACCCGATCAAGAAGTTCCGGCCAGTCCTGGCGAATGCCGTCCCGCAGCCGCTCGAGCGCGGCCTCACTGATATCGACGGCGATGACCCGCTCGATCGGCCGCACCGCGCAGATCGCGGCAATCTGCGTGACTCCCTGCGCGCCCGCGCCGATGACCGCCAGGGTGTGGCTGTCCTCGCGTGCCAGCAGGTCCGCGGCAGCACCAGAAACGGCGCCGGTGCGGAGTGCCGTCAGGTAGGATCCATCCATGATGGCCGCCGGTTGGCCCGTTTCCGTATCCACCAGCATCACCAGTGCATGGATGGCCGGCAAACCTCGTGCAGGATTATTGCGAAACACGTTGACCGACTTCAGGCCAAGGGCATCCATCGCCGGGACGTAGGCAGGCATGAAGAGTGCATCAGCTTCTCGGTCAGGCAACGGGATAACCGTCCGCAGCGGCGACGTCGTTCGGCCAGCGGAAAGTTCGCCAAAAGCCTGCTTCATGAGCGCAATCGCGTCGGGCATGGAAACGAGGGCACGTACCTGATTTCTGGTCAGCGCCAGCATGGCGTTTGCAACTCCCCTCTGTGGTGTGAGCCAATTCTGGCAGTCTATCCGCTACAAAAGAACGAGAACAACTCGCTCACTGCGGACGTATAGATAAAGAGACGTCTTCGTGTCACAGGTGTCCGGGCGTTCCAGATGCCTGTGCTATACCATGCCCAAGTCTGGCGCCGAGGCGCATCCTGCGACCCGCCGCCCACAAGGAGCCCATCGAAATGCTGAATCGTGCCGATGAGACGGCGGAGGGCGGACAGGCCGCAACACCGCTTCTGGACCTCATTGGATCGCCCGATGATCTCAAGCGCATCCCCATTCAGGACCTCCCGGGAGTAGCCTCCGAGATTCGGCAGGAACTGCTCAGTATCGTTACCCAGAATGGTGGGCACCTCGGCGCGTCCCTCGGGGCGGTTGAATTGGCCATCGCCCTGCACCGGGTCTTCTCGTCACCGAGAGACAAGGTGGTTTGGGATGTCGGCCACCAGGCCTATGCGCACAAGCTGCTCACCGGACGCCGGGAACGGTTTACCACGCTGCGGCAGGAAGGCGGCATCTCCGGCTTTCTCTCACGGGACGAAAGTGAGCACGACGCCTTTGGCGCGGGCCACGCCTCTACGTCAATTTCGGCCGCTCTGGGCATGGCCGTCGCGTTCTCCCAGGGGCCCGATCCGGAGCGTCGGGTGGTCGCCGTCATTGGCGATGGGGCATTGACCGGCGGCATGGCGTTTGAGGCGCTCAATAACGCAGGGGCGCTCGAGCTGCCGTTCCTCGTCATCCTGAATGACAACGAAATGTCGATTGCGCCGAACGTGGGCGCACTCTCGCACTATCTCGACCGCGTCCGCACGGACCCACGGTACAACCGGGCCAAGGATGAAATCGCCCGCATCACCGAGCGGCTACCACAGGGCGATCTCCTCGTCGAACTCGGCAAGCGGTGGAAGGACTCCGTCAAGGAATTTCTCTACCACTCCATGATCTGGGAGGAACTGGGCTTCACCTACATGGGGCCGATCGACGGCCACGATCTTCGGGCGCTGATCGACGCCCTGCGCCAGGCGCGGATGGTGGATGGACCTGTGTTCCTGCACGTGGTCACCGAGAAAGGCCGGGGCTTCGCGCCAGCAAAGACGGACCGCGAACGCGGCCATGCTGTCTCCGCCCCAACGCCCAAGGGCGCGCCCCCCTCTCCCCCGAAGTACCAGGATGTGTTCGCGGACACCGTCATCCAGCTTGCGAATGATGACCCACGCGTGGTGGCGATTACGGCGGCCATGCCCACCGGCACGTCTCTCGCTCGCTTCCAGGCGGTGCACCCCGAGCGCTTCTTTGACGTCGGCATCGCCGAGCAGCACGCTGTTACCTTTGCGGCGGGGCTCGCCGCCGAGGGTATGCGGCCAGTGGTCGGCATCTACTCGACCTTCCTCCAGCGGGCGTACGACCAGATCGTGCATGACGTATGCCTGCAGCGCTTGCCGGTGACCTTCGCCATCGACCGCGCGGGCTTCGCCGGTGATGACGGGCGCACGCACCATGGGATATTCGATCTCTCCTATCTACGTTGCCTCCCGAACATGACCATCATGGCCCCGCGCGACGAAAACGAGTTGCGCCACATGCTGGCAACGGCCATCCAGGATGTCGATGGACCCGTGGCCATTCGGTATCCGCGCGGTTCCGGCGTCGGCGTCGCAATGACAGAGCCGTTGCACACGCTCCCGGTTGGGCGCGCGGAAACGGTCCGGACGGGCTCTGATGTGGCCATCCTGGCCGTCGGCTCCATGGTGTTGCCCGCCGAACGCGCGGCAGATCTGCTGCAAATCGACGGCATTAAAGCGGCCGTCGTGAACGCGCGGTTCGTCAAGCCGCTCGACAAGCGATTGATCAAGACGCTGGCCGAAACGACCGGCGCACTCGTCACCGTCGAAGAAAATGCCCGCGCGGGTGGGTTTGGATCAGCGGTATTGGAGGCCCTGGAGGAACTTGGGGATCCCACCGCCGTTCGCGTGCTGGGCGTGCCGGATCGCGTCTTCGAGCAGGCGTCACAGGGTCGTTTGCGAGAGCTTGCAGGGCTGACGGCGTCCGACATCGCCGACGCCGCACGCAAAGCGCTCAGCGAAAAGGCCCGGCGCCCGTCACGATCGCCAGTCGCCGCCACCCACCGGGTCGGGTAGACTCGGGTGGCATAGGCAATTCGCAGCGCGCCGCCGGGTGCGCAACGCTTCCGGGCGAGGTCTGCTGTGACCCTCATGACCTTCTCGCCGCCGGACCAGCCAGCAGTCGTGGCCGACCCGGTACCACATCAACAAGAGCGTGAGTGGCCGGGCCTTGTCGCGGCCGCGGCAAATCTCGGTGTCCCGCTGTCTCCAGAGATGCAGGAGCAGTTGGCGGTGTATTTGCGCTTGCTGTCCGAGCGCAGCGCGCAGTTCAACTTGACTGCCATCCGCGATCCGCAAAAGATGGAGCGCCTCCTATTCCTTGATGCCGTCGCCATGATCCCGACCTTGGACACGTTGGCCATGTCACCGGGCGGTTCAGCGCCCAGATTGATCGACGTCGGGAGCGGCGCCGGATTCCCCGGACTCGTCCTCAAAATCGTGCGGCCGGCCCTGCGCGTAACCCTGCTCGATGCGACGGGTAAGAAGGTCCGTTTCCTGGACGAGGTTATCACTGCCACCGATCTAACGGGCGTTCGGGCGGTCCACGGTCGGGCTGAAGAACTGGCCCGAAACCCTGAGTACCGGGAGCAGTTCAACCTCGCAACCGCGCGCGCGGTTGCCAGCTTGCCAGTGCTGCTGGAGCTGACCACGCCATTCCTTGATGTCGGAGGATCAGCCCTGTTGCCGAAGGGTCTGGATCTGACCGAGGAACTCATTCAGGGAAAAAAGGCAGCTCGCTTGCTCGGGTGCAGGGTCGTCTCGTCAGATGTATTACCGGCTGGGGATACCCGGCTCGTCATCGTCGAGAAGGAAACGCTTACGCCAGGAAAATTCCCTCGTCCGACCGGTATTCCTAACCAGGCTCCCCTGGGAGTACCGGTATGAGCGCCCGGCAAAGATGCACTGTGCCACGCATTTACTACCGTAAAGAGAAACTGCGAGGCGCGTGCTGGGAGTACCAGGTCACCGGAGGGTGGATGGAAGTCGCCACGCCAGGCGGTCCCAGGAGCCTGCTGCATCACCGCTTTGATTTCTACCGGGCGCGGGAAGTCGAAGTGCGCACCCCTG
>JALYWD010000638.1 GCA_030852885.1 Chloroflexota bacterium
AGATCGAGCTCGTTATCCACGAACGCCGTGATGCGGGCGAGGTCCGCCGCGAGCGCATCGTACGTCTCACCGCGCGGGCCGTGGCTCTCGACCAGCGTCTGGAGTTCTCGCTGCATCTGCTGCCATCCCGGCCGGCGCGGCGCGCCGGTTTCACCGCGCATGGCCCGCTCCTGCGAGCGCTTTGGCGCCGGCGCAGGGAAACGGCCTGGCTCTGATCCATCGATCGACCAGTCAAAGCTGACCGTCAGGCAGTTGCCAGCCGGAGATGGTGGCAGCGCGGCCAGCCGGGCCAGAGCTGCCCTCAGGTCGGGCACAATCGGAGACTCTTGCTCAGTAGCGCGGATACTGCGGACTGGATCTGTCGCCACGGGTCACTCTCACTTTCCCTGGTTACACCACGCAAGACGGTTTGGCTGACTCTGGAAACGGCTACCTCACGCCCCTGCCAGAACCGTGCCCATGATGGGGATCGCGCTGGCGGCTCCGGCACGGCCGGCGGTTGTTTCAGATCTCACACATCTTCTGTCACCGCCACGCCGAGACTGTGTAGCACTGGCATCAAGTATGCATACGCTCTCAAGTAGCGCCGGAGAAGGTCCCCGACGAGGAGGCAGTCCGCTAGAAGGCTGGAAAGTTCATGTCACCCTGAGCGACCCGCGAACGGTTGGTGTTGTATGCGTTCCGGATTCAGGAGAGTTACTTCAATGAGCGAAGTTCATCCAGAGGAGATCCAGGAGACGCCTGAGCGTCATCCCCGATTCTCGCGACGAGGCTTCCTCACCGCCTCCAGCGTGAGCCTCGCCACCACAGGGCTTGCCACAATTGGCACCGCGGCCCTGCATCCAGCCGCTGCGGCGCCGCCCATGCAGGCGGACGCGACACCCGTCGCGGACGCCATGCCCGGTATGGAGGATGGCGCACGGCCTGCCGCGTTCTTCAACATGCACGAGGCCGCCACGGTTGATGCCATCGTCTCCCGCCTCATGCCGGGTGATGAGAGTGATCCGGGGGCGCACGAGGCAGGCGTGGTCTTCTACATCGACCGCAGCCTGGGCGGCACAAACCTCGGCTACACGCTCAAGACCTACACCCAGGGTCCTTTCCCGGTGATCAGCGAGGAGCCCGTCGAGGTTACTGCGTCGAGCAACCGGAACCAGTACGACTTCATCGACCTGGCGACCGATCAGGCATCACGCTACGGCTACCAGTCAGTGCTGTCACCCCAGGAAGTCTACCGGCGCGGCCTTGAGTTTCTCGATGCCTACGCCCTGGGCAAGCACGAGAAGAACTTCGTGGACCTCACCGAGGATGAGCAGGACGCCATCCTCGGTGAGATGCAGGAGGACAAGGCCACCGGCTTTGATGGTCCCAGCGGACGCGCGTTCTTCACGCAGTTGCGCAATGACACCATCGAAGGCATGTTCAGTGATCCCATGTACGGCGGAAACCAGGGCATGGTGGGCTGGGAACTGATTGGCTATCCGGGTGCGCAGCGACTGTACACCCCGGACAACATCAAGGATCCCACCTTCAGGAAGGCCCCCCAGAGCCTCGGCATGTTGATGATGAACGAAGGTCACTAGGAGACCGCCCCATGGCACAAAACAAGAAGGTCGATGTCGTAACGGTCGGGGCTGGCCTGGTGGCCGGCATCATGGCCTACGAACTCACCAAGGCCGGACTGGAAGTGGTCTCGCTGGAGCAGGGTCCCTGGCTGACCACCGAAAACGACTTCACGCATGACCACGATGAACTGCGCTACAACCAGCGCCGTGACATGATGGTCGATCTCTCCCGCGAGACCTGGACCTGGCGCCCTTCCCCGAAGGAACGGGCACTGCCAATGCGGCAGTACGGCTCCTTCAACCCTCACCAGGGTGTTGGTGGCGCAGCGGTGCACTGGGCCACCCAGAACTGGCGCTTCTACCCCTCCGACTTCGAGTACTTGACGCACCACCTGGAGCGCTACGGCGAGAGCAAGCTGCCGCCTGGCAACCGCATCCGGGACTGGGGCGTCACCTACGACGACATGGAGCCCTACTACGACAGGTGGGAGTACGACATCGGGGTTTCCGGCAAGGCCGGCAACATCATGGGCGAGCAGATCGAGGGCGGAAATGTCTTCGAGGGGCCCCGCGCTCGCGAGTACCCGCTGCCATCACTAGCCAAGTCCATCGTGGCGGGCAAGTTCACCGACGCCACGAAGGAGATGGGGTACCACCCCTTCCCGCAGCCGTCCGCCATCCTCTCCGAGGCCTACCCGGACCTGGCTGGCAACATGCGTGGGGCTTGCCTCTACTGCGGCTTCTGCACGCGCTACGGGTGTGAGGTGGCGGCCAAGGGGAACTCCCTGGTCGTCCACATGCCAGCGGCGCTGGCCACGGGCAAGTACGAGATTCGGACAAACTGTTACGTTTACAACATCGAGACGGACAACACCGGGAAGGCCACCGGCGTCTCCTACATCGACTCGTCGGGCCGCAGTCAGTTCCAGGAAGCGGATATCGTCCTCGTCTCCGCCTTCATGCTGACAAATGTGAAGCTGCTCCTGCTCTCGCGCTCAGGAGCTCATGCGGACGGGATCGGCAACGATCGCGGCCTGGTTGGCACCAACTACACCTACCAGTTGGGCGGTGGCGGCTCCGCTGGCCTGTTCGAGGGTGAGCGCCTGAACACGTTCATGGGTAACGGCGCCATGGGTGCGCTGATCCACGACTTCGAGGCTGACAACTTCGACCACTCCGACCTTGATTTCATCGGCGGTGGTTCGATCAGCTCCGGCGGCGGGGAGCGCAATCCCGTCGGCAGTGTCGGCGGTGTCTCCGGCGCCAATGGCGAGACCTGGGGGCAGGGTTGGAAGGACGCGCTGCGCCAGAACTGGGACAGCGTCGGCAACATCGGCATCCAGGGCGAGAGCCTGCCGTATGACGACCAGTTTGTGAGCCTCGATCCCACGTACCGGGACCGCTTCGGCTTCCCGCTTCTCCGCATCACGTTTGATTGGCACGAGAACGACTACAACCTGATTCGGTATCTCTCGCCGAAGATGCGTGAGATCCTGGAGAAGATGGGCGCCACGAACATCGTGACGCAGAAGGAGTTGAAGCCCTACTCCATCGCCCCCTACCAGAGCACGCACACGACGGGCGGCGCCATCATGGGCACAGATCCCAGCACCTCCGTCGTGACCAGGTACGGACAGGTCTGGGACACGCCAAACGTGTTCGTGGTCGGAGCTTCCCAGTTCCCGCAGAACCCGGGGATGAACCCGACTGCCACCGTCGGCGCGCTCGCCTACCTCGCCAGCGACGGGATCGTGAACCACTACGTCAACGATCCGGACAAGATCATTGCCGATTCCTAGGCTTCGCGTCATGGGGAGAATGCGAGGTTCTCCCCATGTTCCTCTGATGGCTCCGCACTATCAGCGAAGCCACAACCCACAAGAAGAAGGTGTAAAGGCATGAACCACAACCACACATTCAGTCGGCGTCAGATCTCGCTTGCCCTCACGGCAGCGGCATTGACCCCGGCGATTGCGCTCCTCGGCCCCCGCTTGATCGAAGCCCAGGAATCGAGCCCGGAAGCCAGCCCGGCAGCAAGCCCCAGCGCCAGCCCGGTTGCAGGCAACGAAGTCGAGATCGGCGCGTATGACATCTACTTCGATCCGAAGGAGGTGACGATCAAGGCCGACACGGAGATCACCATCAAGGTACCGAATCACGGCGTGACGCTGCACACCTTCGTGATCAACGATCACAAGAATGAAGACCTGCCGTTCGACGAGATTCACCTATCTATCGACCCCGGCAAGACCGAAGAAGTCAAGCTCAAGGCCCCGGCGGGCAAGTACTACTTCTGGTGCGACATTCCGGGACATGAAGCGGCCGGCATGTGGGGCTATATCACGGCGAAGTAGCCCGCAAGGCCGCGGCGCCCCGCCCCCATCAATTGCTCTGTCACCTGTTCCTCTCCTTCACATCAGGAGAGGAACTTTTTTGTGTGTTCGAACGCTGCTGGCGGTGGATCCTCGAAGATGCTGGTCAACTCGCAGGGCCGCAGCCCGTACACGGTACGGGTGCATTCGCTCGTCACCTCGTGCAAGATAGTGGAGCAATCGTGCGATCAACGTTCAGACGCGGGAGCGAACAATGGATCACAGTCGGTTCGATACCCTGGCACGAGATGTTTCCCGGCAGCCAGGCACACACCGGCGGAAGGCCATGCGCCTCGTTGGCGGGCTGCTGGCGGGCCTGGTCATCGCCCCGCTGGCCCAGATCGCGACCGCCGAGGGCCGGTGCCGCAAGAGTCAGCACAACTGCCATGGCAAGTGCTGCCCGAGCCGGGGCCCCGTGTGTTGCAAGAACTACTGCTGCAAGAAGGGCTACAAGTGCTGCGGCAACAAGAAATGCTGCAAGAAGTAACCAACATCCCGCGCCCTGGATCGTACCTGCAGTCAGACAGTAGCGCGGGCCTGGCTACGAGCCCTCGCCAATCGCCTCGTAGACCGCCACCGTCACCAGCCCGTAGACCAGGTGCGGGATGATGTCCGCGAGCCAGTCGGCAGCGGACCACGTTGCCGGGTCGGAAACACCGGTCAGGGCGATGGGCAGATCACTCGCGGCCATCGCGCTCAACCCGACCGCCACGCCCGCCAGGGGAGTCGCGCTTCCATGCGGCTGGCCACGGAGCAACCCATACAGCGCGCCCATCCCGACGCCGGTCGTGTAGCCCAGCAGCGCGCCGGCGGCTTCCCGGCGGTGATCCGCCTTCTCACCTGCCGTGCACGCCGCCAGCGGCATGATCCCGAGTTGCTCCGCGAGCACGCCAGCCACCTGCGCCGGGACGCTGCTTGCGCCACGCCCCCGGACGAGCATATCGCTGTAGGTCGTGAGATCGAGCGCGATGGTGCCGGTCGCCCCGGCAATGGCTCCGCGTAGCAGCCTGTTCATGCCGCAAGGCCCTCCTTCACGAGGAGACCACGCAGGAACCTGTCCAGGTGGCGGGCGCTAGCCCGTCGCTGCCAGTTCCACCGAGCCGCTGATCTCGTGCGGGTTCCGGAGCAGGCTCAGGATCGGGCAGGCGTTCTCCATCGCTGCCTGCAGGCTGGCAATTTCCTCGGCGCTCGCGGGAGATTCCACGCGCAGGGTGTAGCGGATCTGGCGCGGATGCACGGTAATATCCGGGTAGCCTGGCTGCCCGGCCCGCGCATCGATCTCGGCGGCAACCTCCACTTCAAGCGCGTCAATCGGCGTCTGGTGATCCGCCGCCTGGATGAGGAAGGAGTGGGCCAGGCAACTGCCCAGCGCGCCCAACTGCAGCTCCGGCGCGGTCGGCCCCAGGCCATAGCCCGCGAAGTCCGCCGCGCTGTCCGTAATGACCTGGTAGTCGCGGATGCGGATGCGGCGGATACCGCTGCGACCCTCCGCCCGCACCGTTGCGGAAATCTGGAGCGGGTCCGGCGTCTTTTGCGCGGCGGCGGCTCGCTTGGCCAGCAAGACCTCCCGCTTCTGGACGAGATACTCGCGCAGGTTGCTCATGGCTACTCTCCTATTCCGGTGCTTCGAAACGGATGTGGGCGCCGTGCGCCAGACCAGGCGCCACGGGCGGATGGCCGGGTGTTTCCGTGGCCAGGATGATCTCGTACGGGCCCGCCACATGGTTCTCGATGTGGCGCCGGAGTTGCTTCGCGACCGGCTCCGGCTCGGCCAGGTCAATCCACTGCTCGCCAAACCTGAAGCGACGCACGGCGCGCACGCCGGCGATGGACGCCTCGACCGGTTCCCCTTCGACTCCCAGCAGCGCGCGGTACGCCCGGGACGCAGCCTCCAGGTCTGGCACGAGCATCACCAGCCCGGCAACGCCCGTGACGCCCAGACTGTGCTCCGTGGCTGGCGCTGGCGGCACACGCAGGGCACGCGGGGTGACATCCTCGATCACGAACGGCAGCGGAATCGCGGTCCCCAGCGTCAGGGAGCGCCACGCCAGCGTTTCGCCATCTGGCCGCTTGCGGCCACCGTCCGCTGGCCCCTCGGCGGTGAGTCCTCCGGCGCGCAGCCGCGCTGCCTCCGCGCTGAGGTCGGTGGAGAGCATGGCAAAGTCCACCGTGCCTTCCCCCTTCGCGAAGCGAGGCCACCACTTGTGCGACTGCTCCCGGTCTGGCTCGGCAAAGGCAATCAATTCGAAGTACGAGCCATCGGCAAAGGAGATCAGCGAGTTGTGCGTGGCGCCGCCCGTGTGCCAGCCGCCCGGCGTGACGGTGAAGCCCGCCTGGGCGTAGTCCGCGGACGCCTGCGCCAGGTCGCGCACGGCGATGACAATATGATCGATTGCGAGGGGCATGGCAGACCTTTGGCCTTTCCTGCGCGAAGAGAACCGGCGCGCGTTGCGCCGCACGCGGCCTATTGTCTGCCAATCCGCCAGAAAGCGTCGTAACAACTCTGGCCAACTCCGCGCGGATCACCCCAAAATACGGGCGCGATCTACGGGCGACAAACACACCGCCGCTGAAGATTTGTGTAGTTCTCGATCATCAATATATGTTCATGCTACGATGCGTATCCCGGGCGGTGATCACACACGCGGCCCGATAAGGGCGTTCACTTGACGCGCGACTACGTGACAGGCACAGACGTGCTGTGCCTGCAAAACTCCGAGGAGGTACGGGAAATGCAGGACTCGCGACACAATCGCCGCTCGTTACTTGCCGGGCTGACCGCGGCTGGCCTCGGCCTGACCGTGCTGCCCCGCTTCGCCACCGCGCAGGACGGCACTCCCGTCGCCGAAGTTGTGGCCATAGATCACGCCGCCCTGCCCCTGAAGCAGGAAGGCAAGCTGATCGTGCACGCGGACCAGCCGCTCTACGAGCCGTGGTTCATCGACAACGACCCCACGAATGGCGAAGGCTTCGAGAGCGCGCTCGTTTACGCCCTGGCGGAGCAGCTCGGCTTTGCCCCGGAGGATGTCGAGTGGGGCTACACCTCGTTCAACGCCTCGTACGCCCCGGGCCCGAAGGACTTTGACTTCTACTTGACTGAGGTCTCCATCACCGAGCCCCGCAAGCAGGCAGTCGCCTTCAGCGATGGCTACTACAGCACGCCCTTCGTGATCATCGCGCCGGACGACTCGCCGGTGAAGGACGCCAAGACACTGGAAGACCTGCGCCAGTACCGGTTCGGTACGCTGGTCAACTCCTCCTACGCGACCTACATCACCGAGGTCATCAAGCCGGAGCCGGAGCTCTCCGTCTTCAACACCAACGCCGAGGCGATCCAGGCGCTGGCCAACGGCCAGACCGATGTCAATGTGGAATCACTCCAGATCGCGGTCGAGGTCACCACGGATCAGTTCCCGGACCTGGATATCATCGGCATCCTGCCGGGACCGGGCACCGAGCTGGGTATCGTTTTCGAGAAGGACAGCACACTCGTGCCCTTCGTGAACCAGGCGCTCGCCAACCTGAAGGCGAACGGCACCTGGCAGAAGCTGGTCGATGAGTGGCTGCCGAAGGATCCGGAGTTCCCTCACATCGCCGAGTAGCACGTTTGCGTTGATCCCCGGCGCTGGCTGCGCCGCCGACGAGCGGCGTGGCCAGCGCTATCCTTGTGCCACTGAATCACGCACAGTCGTATCCTGAGGACCCCATGCCGAAACGCCAGATGGTGCTCGATGTCGATGTTGGCATCGATGACGCGGTGATGATGATGGCCATTGCCGCCGAGCCGGACGCCGAGATCGTGGCCATAGGCAGCGCGCACGGCAACTGCAGCGCCGCTATTGCCGCCCAGAATGCGCTCAAGGTGCTGGAAACACTGGGCCTGGAGCACATCCCGGTGGCCCTGGGCGCCGAGAGCCCGCTGGACCCGCCCCACTCCGCGCCGCAGGTGCATGGGCATGATGGCCTGGCAGACGTCGGCCTGCCCGAACCCAGGGGCCAGGTCACCGGCGAGCCCGCCGTGGATCAGATGATCCGGCTCTCGCTGGAGCGCCCGGGGGAACTCGATCTCATTGCTGTCGCCACCATGACGAACCTGGGCCTGGCGCTGGAGCGCGATCCCGCCGTGCTGAGCCGCTACCGCACCGTCGCCATCCTGGGCGCGTTCGCGCGGCAACCCCAGCCCGGAGACCCCATCGCCTTCGACGCCAACATCGCCGGCAGCCCAGATGCCGCCGAGCAGCTTTTTGCCTCCGACGCCCCGCTGGTGGTGGTGCCGGTCGATACCACGCGCTACTCCGTGCTCACGCCCGAGCACATCGAGCGCATCCGCACCAGCACCACACCGCAGGGCAAACTGGCCTGGCAGATCCTGCCCTACTACTTCAACTTCTACCAGGATCGGCTGGATGGGGTGTGGTCCGCGCGCATGCACGACCCATTGGTGCCCGCCGTCCTCCTGGACCCGACGCTGATCACCTCCAGCGAGCGCAAGCCGTTCTACGTCGAGCCCTGGGAGGGCGCCTGGCGCGCCGTCGGCCGCAGTGGTGACGACCTTACCGGTCGGGAGCCGCGCCCGGCCGCCGAGGTCATTACCTCCGTCGATCAGCCGCGCTTCCTGGACCGGTTCGTAGACGCGCTCACCCTGCCACTGGGGACGCTGCAGCCGATTGCCGATGCGTAACAACGTGACCTTCGTGTCCTCGTCTCAATCAAACGCGGGCAACTGCGCGCAGCACTTCCACGGCAATGTGGCAACCCTGCCGCCGGAGGCTAAAGACCTCCGGCTACCCCATTTGGGAAGCCCCGTAAACGGGGCTGTGGCTCCGCACGGGGCTAGTGGAGATGGTCGCAATTGTCAACGGATGTACTGCTCCAGCGCCCTTCAGGGTCCTTCCGCTGGGTATAGCCGGAGGTCTTTAGCCTCCGGCGGCGAGAGCGCGGCCTTGGGGGCGAGGACTCATCACCGATGACCTCCCCCTCCCCCACCGAGCTCTCTCCCGCACAGATCACCAACCTCCTGCGCCCCAGGCCCAGTTGGCAGCGGCGTGACGTGCAACGCTCGGTGCTGATCGCGCTGCTCAGCACGCTCGTTGTCTTCGGCAGCCTGGCGTACATCGTCGGCAGTTCCACCGGCTGGCAGGTGGTACAGCAGGCGTTCTTCAGTCCCGAGAACTTCGTTGCTGCCTTCCCCATGGTGCTGAAGGGGTTCTGGCTCAACGTGCGCATCTTCCTCATCGCCGAGCCCATCATCCTGGTCTGGGGTCTCATCCTGGCCATCGTGCGCAGCACCCGCAGCCCGGTGCTCTTTCCGCTGCGGGCGGCGGCCGTCACCTACGTCGATATCTTTCGCGGCGCACCGGCCATCCTGGTCATCCTCACTCTCGGCTTCGGCATGCCAGCCCTGCGGGTGCCCGGCGTCCCGAACTCGCCCATCTTCTGGGGCACCCTGGCCTGCATCCTGACCTCCTCGGCCTACCAGTCGGAGACCTTCCGCGCCGGCATCGAGAGCGTGCACACCAGCCAGCGCGCCGCCGCCCGCTCCCTGGGACTGAGCAGCAGCCAGGCCATGCGCTACGTGGTGTTGCCACAGGCGATCCGCACCGTCATTCCGCCAACGCTGAGCGGCTTCGTGGGGCTACAGAAGGAGACCGCGCTGATTTCCGTGATCGGGCCGCTGGAGGCCACACGCCAGGCGCAGATTTACGCGGGCATGACGTTCAACTTCACCAGCTACGTGGTGGCCGGGGTGCTCTTCATCGCCATCACCATCCCCCTTGCCCGCTTCACGGATTACCTGCTGCAGCGCACGGCGCAGCAACGCCAGATGGGCGGCGCGGTATGAGTGACGCTCCCCTCCTGCGGATCGCCGGCCTGTACAAGGCCTACGGTCAGCACCTGGTGCTGCAGAACATCAACCTGGCGGTCGACAACCACGAGGTCATCTGCCTCATCGGGGCCTCTGGCTGCGGCAAATCAACCCTCCTGCGCTGCATCAACCTGCTCGAGCCGATCCAGGCCGGGCGGATCCTGCTCGACGGCGCGCCGATCACCGACCCGAATGTCAACGAGGACCGCGTCCGCCAGGAAGTTGGCATGGTCTTCCAGTCCTTCAACCTCTTCCCGCACATGACCGTGCTGGAGAACATCACGCTGGCCCCGTGCAAGACGCGCGGCGTCAGCCGCCAGCAAGCGGAGCGTGAAGCGCGGGAGCTGCTGGACCGTTTCGGGCTGGCGGAGAAGGCCAACGAATACCCGGACCGCCTCTCCGGCGGGCAGCAGCAGCGGGTCGCGATCATCCGCGCGCTGGCGATGGAGCCGAAGCTGCTGCTGCTGGACGAGGTCACCTCTGCGTTGGACCCGGAGATGGTGGGCGAGGTGCTGGAGATCATCGCCGAGTTGAAGGGGCTGGGGATGACGATGCTCCTGGCCACGCACCAGATGGGCTTTGCCTACCAGATCGCCGACCGCGTCGCGTTCCTCGACAGTGGGAGCATCGTGGAGATTGGCCCGGCGAAGGACCTGCTTTCGCACCCGCGGGAAGCGCGCACGCGGGAGTTCCTGCAACGCGTCCTGGTGGCGACCCCGGCCGGCGGTGACGACACCCCGGTCGGCGCGCCAGGTAATCCCTGAGCGCCCCCGACCTGTCATTCTGAGCCCTCAGGCGAAGAAGCTCGTCGCATGGCACCTCCAGCCCACCCGGCAATTTCCGGTAGACGCTCTACTGAACTCCCGGCATTCGCGCAACGTCCTGCCCGGAGGCAGGTGAGCCTGTCCCGCCGCGTGCGGCGTCACACTTCGTAAATATTTCGCTGCTTTCCCCTGTGTTCCGGGGTAATTCCATTGCCTTCGCCATATTTGGACGTTAAGATGCACACACGACATATGTGCCAGCGCTACGTTCAGACGGCGTGGTCGCCAAGCGAACTGGGGGAAC